>JAPLLL010000139.1 GCA_026387595.1 Candidatus Omnitrophota bacterium | reverse complement strand
TTCAAATTTCTGGAATGCCTTAGGCAGGTCTTCTCTTGAGATCCCAACGCCCGTATCGGCGACAATACATTCTATCTTGCTTGCGTCTTCTTTGACCAAAATGTCTATACGGCCTTTTTCTGTAAATTTAAGCGCATTTGCAATGAGATTGTCAAAAACCTGTTTCATCATATCCGGGTCCACATATAGATAAACCGGCTTATCGGGCAGATCCGCTTTCAATTTAAGCTGCTTTTCCTGCGCCTTTAGCTCAAAAAAAGACACCGCCTCTTTGATCAGCCCGGTCATATCAACGAGTTTTTGTTTTGGCGTTATCTTGCCGGATTCGATCTTGGATATGTCGAGCAGCTCGTTTATAATCCGCGCCAATCTGTTTATATTGTCCAGAGAAACCCTAAGCAGCGTTTCCTGTTTTTCGTTTATGGCCCCGGGGATCTTATCCAGGACAAGGCTGATCCCTTCCTTTGTGATCGAGAGCGGAGTGCGCAACTCATGAGAAACCGTAGAAACGAAATCCGATTTTAAGCGGTTTAGCGTTTCAAGCTTGTTTTTTGCCTCGGTCAGGTCCTCAAGGATATTCAGCGTCGCTTCATTAACGCGTTCCAGTTCGGTGGTGCGCTCTTTTACTTTTTCTTCAAAGCTGGAGGCGATGTTTTGCAGCTCACGCTGCTTGCCCTTTATGTTGGATATCATTTCCCTGAACGCATCGGCAAGCTGCTCTATCTCATCCCCGGTCTTGGTCTCAATCTTATAATCCAAGTCGCCGGCTATTACGTGTTCCGTAGCAAGATGAAGTTCATGTATAGGTTTAGCGAATACGCCGCCAAAAGCGTACCCCACCGGTATTGTTATTACCAATAACAATATGCCGACTATCGCCATTAAGCTCCCGAGCAAGAAGTATAGCGGAGAAAGCATCTCAGTTACATCCTGGTCTATAAAAACTAACCATGTTATACCGTTCCCCGCAAGAAACGGCGACTCAACCTTGGAAAAAGCGGTAAACATCTTTTGCTTATGCGTATGCGCGTTTTGTATGATGCCATAGGCTTTACGACCGGATAATAGTTTTTTAAAACCGCTGCTGTTGATAAATTCATCGGAAAACGGCTTTATCCCGCTGTGAAAAAGTATTTTGCCGTTTCCGTCCACCATTGCGGCGTGGCCTGTGCGGCCCATCCTAAGATCCTGCAATGGTTTGAAGATTTGCTGCGCGGACAAAAATTCTTTACATACGCCTATCACTTCGCCGTCTTGATCTTTCATGGGAGCGGCTATGGCGATCCCCCATGTATCCGCAGACTCGTCAAATTCCAGGCTGCCTACATAAATATCGCCCTTGCCGCTGGAATGGGCCTTTTGCCACCAGCCTTCATCTGCCTGGTAGAAATCACTTGTCTTATTTGACGCCGCGATCAGGGCCCCGGATTTATCCGTTATAAATAGCTCCGATACATATCTCCTGACCTTTAGTATCTCGCACATGGAAACGCCGATCCGGTTGTCAACATACTGCCTGACAAGAGCGCTGTCACGAGAGCTGTCAAGCCATTGTTTGTCCATATCGTTAAGCTGACGCAGGATGGCTTCTTTGTCCAGGCTCACATGTTTGAGGTTTGATTCATTGGCAAAATCGAGCCACAGCGGTCGGGCTGCGTATGTCTTTATGTCCTCTATGTCGCCGGTAAGGTTTTGGGAGATGTAGTTGGCCAAAAGCTGGGATATCTGCACATATTCCTGCCCTTTCATGCGGTACAGCAAACGCGAACCCAGTACATAACTCAACAATACGCCTGCCACCACTATTAGGGCGGAGGCCGCGCAAATCACCACTGAGACTTTGCGCCTTATGCCTGTTTTGCGTTTATGTTTTGTTTCCATTGTTTGCGCGAAGGAGTTTATTTTTCAGATCGGCGATCTCTGCTTTTAGCTCTTTCATCTTCAGTTCCCTGTCTACTGTAATTTTCTGGAACCGCTCGAGAGATTCGATTTCCTTTCTTAAGTCATTTTCAATTCTTTTGCGTTCGCTGATGTCCCTTGCCACATGCACTACCCCGGTATATTCACCTTTTTCGTTAAATAAGGGGAAAGTGCTCACTAAAAGCGGAACGCCGATCGCCGGATCGTCAATTTCCTCGACGTGCGGTTGCTTATCGGTATTGACCTTCTCCATAGGGCACCCGGGCCAGGGTTTGTCCAGTTTATGCATGACTTCAAAACATTTTTTGCCGATCAGGCTTCCCGGCTCCGCTCCAAGCATCGCATAGGCGGCGTTGTTGGCTTTCGTTATGTTATGATCAGCGTCTATTATAAAAATCACGTCGGATATTGCATTAAACGTCCTATCCCACGCATCAGCTAATTCCTTTATTTTTTGGCTCGCTTGCTTATCCGCGGTAATGTCGCGGACAGTAGCCTGTAAGTAGGTTTTACCTCCTTGTGAAATCCTGCTAAGCAGAACTGTGGCGGGGAATTCTTCACCAGTGACCCGCTTATGGGTCCATTCAAAAAAGTAGGAGCCTTTCTCCATTGCCGTATTGATCATCTCTATGGATTTTATTCTGGACGGTTTTCCGTCCGGCTGAAATTCAGGCGATAGTTCCCCCGGGTCCTGTGAAGTAAAATCCTTTTCGTCCTTAACCCTGAACATTTTTATGGCAGCGGGATTCCCGCTTGTGAATTTCCAGCCCGGCGGCGCCACGGTCATCATGGCATCCGAAGAGGTTTCAAACAGAAGCTTATATCTTTCAGGCATGGGATCTCTATTTATAACTTTACTGCTTATTGCTCCGTGTAAACGGTAAGCACGTCTCCTGTATCTTTATCCACGAACACCCACACGTCCGGAAGCGGCTCTTTGTAATCGAAATATACGACCTTATAATTTTTTAGGAAACCCTGCACAAGGATGCCATGGTTCGGCTGATCCGATAGCGTAGCGGCGCCTATCTTTTCGCTCCAGAGCTGGCCGCCTTCATCATAAACGATATTCACGGCCTCAAGATCCAGCCCTTTTGCCTTGACCGCTTCGGTCGCTATGGCAATTACCTGGTCCTTTGAGACCTCTTGCTTTGCCTCCTGGGCAAAACTTACCGCGCAGGAAAGCAACATCATAAATACCGCTGTCCCAACAAAAATCTTTTTCATTTGCCCCCTCCTTGTTATGTTACTGTTTAACCTGATTATAGCCTTCAGGCTCGAAATTTTCAATGTATTTACCTTCTTGTGGTATAAAATACATGCCTGCTTTTTTTGCCACCTCCTCTGGCCAGCCTTTCTGCAGGCCGGCTATGCCTTCATTCGCATCCGAGATCTGCCATGTATCCGCAGATTTATCATAGCTTAATTTCAAGTTTATGCCGATCAAGGCGACATAGCGGTAATCAACCCTTGGCTCGGCTATTAACGGCCCCTGTTCTACATACAGCGTTTCTTTTATTAGCACATCCGCAACGTAAGGATCCGTTACGGAGTCTGATTCCTTTATCTCTTTATTCTGATCCCGAAGGTAATAATCCATATGATACGGAAGGCTCGTGATCGTCTTTTCCCACTCCTGATTGATCGTTGCGTTTATCTGGCCCTGCCTGTACGCCTCTCTGACCCTTTGCCACTCGTCAATAACTGAATTGAGCTTTGCGGTTATTTCTTCATCATCCTTTGCCTTTTTTAATTCCTTTTGGGCATCAATATGCAGAATGGCCTTTTCATATGCCTTGGATACCGCATTGCTAAGATAATCCACATCTACAACCGGCGTTTTTTCTGCCACCTCTTTAGCGCTGGCAGGCTCTTCCGAAAATGAAGGATGCGCAAATGTTAAAGAAACGGCTAATGCCAAAAGCACTGTTTTCATGGTTTTATTTTATCTGCACCGATAAAAGGAATATGTCGTCCTTCTGTTCCCCGCTTTGGAAACCGGCGAGCTGGGAGACAAGCCCTTCGTTAAGCGCCAGGACGTTAAGGCCCGAATTATCCTTAACAAACTCTTTGAGCCTGTCATACCCGAATTCCTCTCCGGATATATTTTTTGTCTCGATAAGGCCGTCTGTAAAAAGCAATATCCTGTCGCCCCTGCTAAAATTTAATTTTATCTGATGGACATCCGGCGTTTCCATGCCGATCCCCATCAAAAACGTCTGCGCTTCCATGAATACTATCTTGTTGCCGGCCCTCTGGAAAAGTATCTGCGGCGGGTGCCCGTAATTTGAATAGATGAGGCTATTGTCCGCAAAATCCAGCAGGCCGCAGAACGCGCTCAGGTATATGCCCATCTGCCCGAAATCTGATTTTATGAAATCATCCAGCCGTTTAAGCAGCTCGCCCGGCAGTATATTCTCACGGAGCAGGGTCTCTATTTCGGTATGCATCCTGTTAACCAGAAGCGCCGCGGATACGCCGTGGCCCGTTATATCCGCTATTATGAAAAGCAGTTTGTTTTTGCCGGGAAAATGAAATTTTGCGTAATCGCCGCCTATGTAAAGCATCGGCTTGTATGTAACGGCGATATCCACGTTTTCGGTGGATATGGACTTCGGTATCAGGCCGCTATGGATCTTCTGCGCCAGTTCCAGTTCCTTCATCATGATCCTGTTTTTATCCTCTATTTCTTTTTTGAGGACAAAATCCCTGCGCCGCATTATATCTTCGCTGCGTTTTACGATGATGCATATGGCGGAGGCGACTGCCAGCACAGCTATGTTTATCTCAAAAATATTCCTGTTTACGCATATATTGTATTTTCCGTAGATCCACAGGAAATTCAGTATCGCGAAAGCGCTTATTACGGCGACCTCTGCGGCGTTCCACGGCAAAAGCAGCGTGCTGGTAAACATGGCAAGCAGGATAAGCGTTATCCCGAGGTACGTTATGATCTCCGGGTGGGCGACTGCGGCAAGGACCGCAATAGCTATAAGGCATATGCTGAAAAAGAACGCCCTGGATTTCTGCGCCCTGAGTGGTTTTTTGATCCGGTCCGTTGCCAGTAAAAATACCGAAAATATTATGCCGCCGATTATCCCGGGATTATCCTTGGGGCCTATTATGCCGCGCACTGCGGTAAACGCAAGTATCAGCTCCAAAACAAGCGCCGCGATAGTGACGTAGCAAAAAAGATTCGTCCTGATCCGGAATACATGTTTTAATTCGGCCCTGTACTCTTCCCTAAGCCTGTCTGGTATTATTTTATCTGCCATGTGCTCATCTCAGCGTATCCAGCGTTTCTATTTCTACTGTCGGGGAACTAACGGTTTCTTCGGGACCCTTGCATTTGAGCCAGTTGAATTTAGGGGCAGCAAGGTGCCACACATAAACTTTCGGCAATATGATCTTAAGCGGGCTTAAAAGCCCTATATGCGGATTAAGGCATATTTTATAGGCGAGGTACTTTGCTCCGTTAATTGTTATTTCTTTTTTTCCCGTGACTGAGGCGGTAACTTTATATAATGAAGGTTCGTTGCTCAGTACATAAAAAACTTTTTCCAGTTTCCCGTTTTCCAGGAATTTCTGGATATACAAACTGAGTAAAAGCCTGTTTACTATGTCTCCTTCATATCTGAATGACCGCAGAATGTCTTCCCCGGTTCCCGGCCGTTTCCTATGGCATGTCACTTCGCGTTTTTCTGGATCAAATTCCTGGGATTCCTGAAGCAGCAAAATACCGCTCTCTGAAAAAACAAGCCTTTTGGCGCGCAGGGGAATAATATTTTTTTCATTGCTTATAAATTCGGTGTCCGACTTCCAGCGTACAGGCACCTTGAAGCCGTAATATAAACCACTGCCCTCTTCGGTTATAAGGTATACGTTATCGCCCTTATCCTTTAAGGCTATTATCGTGGCAGTCGCCTCCCAACGCTGTTTACCCTCCAGGTCTTTGCAGCTGTATCTTGTGATAAATACCCCGTCTTCTGCACACGCCGCGGCGGCGGATATAACAACGGCGGCTGACAAAACCAAAAGCGCCACAAATACCTTTCCCTTTTTTCTAAAAAACTCGCCTGCCACATCAACAAGTGCCAGAAAAACCGCAACCACGATTAAGGTAATTACCCCGGCGTCAAAACCTCCTTTTTCAATTAATAGCTTTGTTTTAAGGTAAAAAAATATCGTCAGGATGGCCGTCCATAAAAACAACTTATATTCCTGGCTGCGCAGATACCTCTCTACGCTCCAGTTCCACTGCGGGCCGTTCCTGTAGGGGCGGGCGGCCGGGAAAAACGCCGGGACCCTTTTCTTGTATTCCAGGTACTCCTGCCCGAATTTTTTCGTCAGCATCCCGTCTTCATTCCTCACGGTAACATTATATACAGTACCGCCGACTACCCCCAGACAAATGATCGCCACCACCCAATGGACGTTCAGCATGGTCAGGAACCCGAGCACTATCAAAAAACTGCCCAGATACAGCGGGTGCCTTACATACGCATACGGGCCGCAGGTAGTCAGTTTTTCCATCTTGACCGCATAAAAATTTGCCCACGAACGGATAACAAGCCCGGGTAATATAAACCATGCCCCCTGCATTATGGAATGTATTGTTGAATATCCCCAGATCAGGGCCCAGGCGGCAAGCGGATATAAGACCGCAAAACGCGGTTTAAACAGGCGGGACAATCTACGTTTCAATTTTTCGTCTATAGCCATAACTAAGCCTGCCTTTTACAGCATATTATAGATTAAATAAAAGCCGTCCGCAAGCCTTTTGCTTGCTCCGGGTAATGGATATTTATTTTTGCCCGGTAAAAATTTTTATGCTATAATACGGGGCGTATGGTAGAAAAATCCTTCCGGATCAGCCCTGAAACCATAAACAAAATAATAAAGGATTTCCATTCCGAAATGTCGGCGGGCCTTTCCGGCCGCAAAAGTTCCCTTGCAATGATACCTACCTTTGCCTCCATGCCTACAGGCAGCGAAACGGGCAGGTTCATCGCCCTGGACCTGGGCGGGACGAACTTCAGGATCCTGGAAATAACCCTAGGGGGCCGCGGGAGAATCTCTATTCCCGCACAGCACAGGTTCCGGTTAAAAACCAGGGATATAACCGGGACCCAAAAACAGCTTTTCGGGTTTATTGCGGCAAGCCTTAAACGTTTCATGCTCGCCAATAAGATCGGCGCCGGGGAAAAAATACTGCTTGGGTTTACCTTTTCGTTTCCCGTACGCCAGACCAATATTTCCAACGGGATACTGCTATCCTGGAACAAAGGCTTCTCCGCAAAAAATACCGTCGGAAAAGATGTGGTGCAGCTTGTAAATAAGGCCCTGAAACGCAAGGGCCTGCATAATATAAAGATAGCCGCGCTGATCAATGACACCATAGGCACCCTGGTTACCAAAAGATACAGCGACCCCGGCTGCGACCTGGGCGTGATACTCGGTACGGGAACAAATGCCGCTTACCCTGAAAAGAAAATGGGCGAAATGGCAATAAACATAGAATGGGGAAATTTTAACCGGCTGCCGCGGACCATATATGACAGGAAAATGGATGCCACAACCCCTAACCCCGGGAGACAAACGCTCGAAAAGATGGTTTCTGGCATGTATCTGGGGGAACTTGCGCGGCTGATATTTAGCGATATGACAAACAAAAAAATACTGAAACCCTGGGAGTTTACAACGACTCACTTATCGCTTGCGGAAAGCGATATTTCAAGGCGTCTTGGCGGGATCGCCAGGCTGTTAAAAGGCCTGGGCGCTCCAAGTTTGACATATGCGGATAGGCTATTGATGAAACGCATATGCGGGATGGTATCGGCTAGGTCAGCTCAAATAAGCGCCGCTGCCATTGTAGCGGTCATACTCAGGATCGATCCCGGCCTTAAAAGGGGCCACACCGTCGCAATAGACGGTTCCCTTTTCGAGAAATGGCCGAAATACCGCAGCCATATTAAAAGCTCATTGGTTGCTATACTAAAAGAAAAGGCCAGGAAAATATCCCTGGCCTTAACACAAGACGGCTCCGGAAAAGGCGCCGCCGTAGTTGCCGCAACTGCGTCTAACTCTTAGCGGCCGCTGTCCTTGCGCTTAGAGAAGCACTCCTTGCAATAGACCGGACGATCTCCGCTGGGCTTGAAAGGTACTTCGCATTCCTTCTTACACTCCGCACATGTTGCCTTGTGCATTTCCCGCGGTGCTCCGCCGAATCCGCCGCCACCTCTTTGAAACCCCATACTGCCTCCTTTTTGGCTTACCTTCACCTAAAACCAGTCACACTTACAACTAACTAAGTATATCTCTTTTACGGCGAAATTTCAAGCATTTCTTTTAACTACGGCTTTATTTATTGCCTGTAAGGTAGTATAATGCCCTGATGGACCCTAAGGTGTATCTGGCCCCGATGTCAGGCATAACGGACCTTCCCCTGCGGCTCATGAGCCGCAAATTCGGCGCTGAGCAGTGTTTTTTCGAAATGCTCCATTCAAATTCAATAATTTACGGCCATCCTAAAAACGGGCGCATCATAAAAACCCTTAAAAAGGATAGGCCTATCGCCGCCCAGTTACTAGGCGCTGACACCGGCGCAATGTTTGAAGCCGCGCAAAAACTTTTAACCCTTGTGGACATATCTTTTCTGGATATAAACAGCGCGTGCCCCGCAAAAAAAGTGGTGAAAAAGGGCGAGGGCGCCGCACTTTTACAAAACCGGGCCAGGCTGGGCAGGATCATCAAAAAATTATCCTCAAATCTGGATCTACCTGTCACGGTCAAGTTAAGGACCGGCTATAGCATGCGGGACGTGGCCGAATGCGTGAAAACCGCTAAATTATGCGAAGACAAGGGCGCCTCTACTGTCTTTTTACACGGCAGGACCCGCTCGCAGGGTTATTCCGGGGATATTGACTATGAATCAATAAGGGCGGTTAAAAAGGCGCTAAAGATACCGGTTTTCGGGAGCGGGAACATATTCAATCCTGTCATGGCTGAAAAGATGTTTGTTGAAACCGGCTGCGACGGAATCCTGGTCGCAAGGGGCGCTTTGGGCAACCCGTGGATATTTAAAGATATCAGGCAGTATCTTAAAACCGGCAGGCTTCCCAGGGCTCGAAACTTATCTGTAAAAATAAAGGCCCTGAAAGAGCATCTTGACTATATAAACAAGTACAATGATATAAAGGGCTCTCGTAAGACAGGGATAATGGGAAGAGTGGCAATGTGGTATTTGAAGGGCTTTCCTAACGCCTCAAAGGTCCGCGGTATGATATTCCGACAGAGATCTTACAACGAACTGATCAATTTGATAAACAGTGTAACTACTTCTAAAGAATTTGCGGCAACTCGTTAGGTGTTTGCCCCGCCTCTGCAGAGGTTTGCGTTTCGCCCTCTTTGATCTGCGCGTTTTTTTTATCCAGCCTGCGCTGTATTTTCGCTTCCTGTTTCTTCTTCCTTGCTAATTCTTTCTTGCGCTTTTGAAACGAGTAATTATCCCTTGCCAATATAGCCTCCTGATTATCCTAATTATACCACGCTTTCAAGAATGAACATGATTTCATTTAAATTTACCGATTAAGAGCTTGCCGACAAATTCGCTTGATATAATAACGGCAACAGCAATGCCGATATGTTCGAAGATGACTAAATATGGATTAATTTTTCTGTCTTTTGCTATTGTATAACTCATGACGGCCAACAGCGCTAATCCCCAAATGACGGAACAGGGTACTGCCAGTTTCAGCGGTAAAGCGAGTACTAAAATTACAAATGTTAATGAAACAAATATTCGTGTAAAAAAATTGGTTATGGTGGAGATCCAAACTTCTTTCTTGCCGACATATTCTGATTCCTGATAGATATGGATGCCGAATGAATCGGCCATATTGTCAGCCAGGGCAATGATCATTATACCGCTGATAATTGCTAATTGGGGATGCGCTAATGTGTCCAGGCCTACGATGAGCCCTAAATTCGTAATGATAGCCGATGTGGCGCCAAAACTGAATTTAGTCTGATAGGGTCGATTGCTCACGGCGTAGTGCTGAGCTTCTTATAAAACGCGTGCTTGTCTTTTTTAAACTCCACCGCTTGTTTGTACAGGTTGTCTGCTATGTCGGGGAATTGTCTCTTCAATGTGTTAAATCTTACTTCGTTCATCAGGAAATCCATAAGGTCTGTTTGAGGATCTTTTGTATCGTATAGAAACGGATTTTTGCCTTCGGCCTTCAGCATCGGATTGTACCTGTAAAGCGGCCAGTATCCCGCAAGCACCGCTTTTTTTTCTTCCTCATATGTCCTGCTCATGTCTATGCCGTGTGCTATGCACGGCGCGTAAGCGATAATAAGCGACGGCCCGTTATATGCCTCGGCTTCCAGGAACGCTTTTATCGCGTGCATCTGGTTCGCGCCAAGAGATATGCTTGCCACATATATATATCCGTAGCTCATGCTGATCAAGCCCAGGTCTTTCTTGCCTGTCTTTTTACCTGACGCGGCAAATTTGGCCACGGCTGCAAGCGGCGTGGACTTGGACGCCTGGCCGCCAGTATTTGAATAAACCTCCGTATCCAGGACTAGGATATTTATGTTCCTGTTTGAGGCAAGCACATGGTCCAAGCCCCCGTATCCTATATCATATGCCCAGCCGTCGCCTCCGAAAGACCAGACAGAACGGTTGACGATATTATCCTGAAGCGAAACTATGTCCGCGGAAACGCGCTCTTTCGCAAGAAGGCCTTTTGTCATGGCTGCCGCAACCAGCGCTTCCTCATCGGTACGGTCCCACAATTCAATATTCTTTTTTATCGAGTTTTTGAGTGCTTCTGAAACACCTGAGGCCAACAATTTCTCAAACAAGAATTTAAGATGGCGCCTGTTTGCGTCCACTGCAAGCCGCATCCCGTATCCGTATTCGGCGTTATCCTCAAACAGGGAATTGGCCCAGGCAGGCCCTTTGCCCTGTTTGTTCTTTGTATAAGGAATAGTGGGGAACGTGCCGCTGTATATTGATGTACACCCTGTGGCGTTGGCGATTATCATCCTCTCCCCGAACAGTTGTGTCGCCAGTTTAAGATACGGCGTTTCGCCGCAGCCCCCGCATGCGCCCGAGAATTCGAATAACGGCTTGCGCAGCTGGCTACCCTTGACCGTGTTTATCGGCGCGCCGTCGAGTATATTATCCGGAAGATCATCGAAATATTTGGCGTTAGTTGTTTCTCCCGTGGCCCTCTCTTCCTCAATGGGTTTGAATATAAGGGATTTTTCCTTTGTAGGGCATATGTTAATGCAGTTGCCGCAGCCGGTGCAGTCTTCGGTATAAACCTGCGCCCTAAATTTAAGATTTTTATCGTTTTTCGTCTTTGAATCAACGGATACAAATGTTTTTGGCGCGTCTTTGAGCGAGGCCGGCTCTATCTGTTTTACCCTGACCGCTGCGTGAGGACAAGTGATGGCGCACATGGCGCACTGGATGCAGTTTTGGGGTATCCAGCGCGGCACCTGCGTCGCTATGCCCCGTTTCTCAAGCATTGCCGTGCCGGTTGGTATGGCTCCGTCAAGGGGCATCGCAGAAACAGGGATGTCGTCGCCCTTTAAATGCATCACCTTATCTATCACCTTTTTCGCGAACTCATCCGCAGTTTGGGATATCATCATCTTTGGGGTACACGAGCCGGATATCTTATCTTTTGAGGCCGGGAGTTTTACCTGTTTGAGTGCGGCGCTGGTGCGGTCCACCGCGTCCCAGTTCATCTTGACGATATTTTCGCCCTTGCTTTGGTAGGTCTTTTTTATACTGTCTTTTATAAGCTGGGTCGCTTTTGTTTCTTCCAGTACGCCGGACACTTTGAAAAAGGCGGCCTGCATTACGGTATTGATCCTTAGGCCCAGGCCTACTTCCTGGGCGATCTTGAGGGCGTTTATGTTATAGAACTTTACCTTCCTCTTTATAATTATGTCCTGCATTTCACAGGTAAGCCTGCTCAGCACCTCTTCATTTGACCATTCAGAATTAAGAAGGAACGTCCCTCCGTCTTTAATGGCCTCTAGGATATCGTATCTTCCTATGTACGCGGGATTGTGCAGCGCGATGAAATCGGCTTTGTTGATAAGGTAAGGCGCCTGTATCTTCTGGTTCCCGAACCTCAGATACGATATCGTGATGCCTCCCGATTTCTTCGAATCGTAAGAAAAATAACCCTGCACATACATATCCGTATTATCGCCTATTATTTTTATCGAGTTCTTGTTCGCGCCCACGGTGCCGTCGGAGCCGTACCCCCAGAATATGCATCTCTTGACGCCTTCGGGTTCGGTATCTATCGTGTCATCCACGGGAAGCGACTTCTTGGAAACATCATCGGTTATCCCTACGGTAAAATCGTGGAAGGCGGCGCCGTCTAAGTGGTCAAAAACAGCCTTTGCCATTGCCGGGGTGAAGTCCTTTGAGCTCAGGCCGTACCTGCCGCCTATGATCTTGATATTGCGGCCCGTAAGGGCAGCGACTACGTCAAGGTAAAGAGGTTCTCCAATGGAGCCGGGCTCTTTGGTCCTGTCAAGGACCGCTATCTTTTTAACCGAAGCCGGCACTGCCTTTCTGAAGGCCTCAACCGAAAATGGCCTGTAAAGCCTTACTTTCACGGCCCCCACCTTTTCACCTTTTTTCACAAGATAATTAACAGTCTCTTCAATGGTATCGCAGGCTGATCCCATGGAAATTATTATTTTCTCTGCGTTCGGAACTCCCACGTAATCAAAAAGCCTGTATTTTCTGCCTGTCTTTTTGGCCACCAGGTCCATGTATTTCTGTACGATCTCCGGCGCCGCGGCATAATATTTATTTACGGTCTCGCGGCCCTGAAAATATACGTCCGGGTTCTGGGCGCCGGTTTTTATGAACGGTTTGTCCGGGTTAAGCGCCAGTTTCCTGAACGCCTCTACATATTTGGTATCCAGCATTGACGCCAGCGTTTCGTAATCTATCATTTCTATTTTTTGTATTTCGCTTGAGGTCCTGAACCCGTCAAAGAAATTAACAAACGGGATGCGCGATTCAAGCGTGGAAAGATGCGCGACTGCGGCCAGGTCCATAACTTCCTGCACGGAAGCCCCCGCGAGCAGCGCAAAACCCGTATTCCTTACGGCCATCACATCCGACTGGTCGCCGAATATGGACAGCGATTGACAGGCTAGGGCCCTGGCTGCGACATGAAACACCGCAGGCAGCATTTCGCCGGCGATCTTATGCATGTTGGGGATCATCAGAAGCAGGCCCTGCGATGCCGTAAAGGTAGTGGTCAAAGCGCCCGCGGAAAGCGACCCGTGGACCGCACCTGAAGCGCCTGCCTCGGACTGCATCTCTACAACGTCGACAACCTGCCCAAATATGTTCTTTTTGCCGTTCGCGGCCCATTCATCCGCAAGCTCTCCCATGGTTGACGATGGCGTAATGGGATATATGGCCGCCACTTCGCTGAAGGCATAGGCTATATGCGCTGCTGCCGTGTTTCCGTCAATTGTTGCCATTTTCTTATCATTCATATAATCAACTCCTTGATATTATTATAGAGATTATCAGGGGTTACGTCAAGGGTTTTACGCCGCGTCCTGAGCGCCTTGCCTAGGCATTGCGGCTTCGGGTGAGGAATTTACAGGGTTTCTTTCACAAGATCAGTTAATCCGGTTTGTGAACTGTAATCGGCGCGGCTTCGGTGCCGGCATAGAATACGATGATTTCTGCCGGTTCCACTCCTTCGTTTTTCCCGTAATGCCAGGTATCCACCACTTCCACAATGGCTTCTCCGGCCTTAAGATGAAGTGTCTTTCCGCCTTCGGTTTGAACCGTCAACTCACCTTTCAATAATACGCCCGCATTAATAACCGGATGTTTATGCTTCACCAAGGTCTCCCCGACCGGAATAACAATACGTAGGATGGTGATTTCCGGTTGTCCTTGAGGGTAGGCGGGTAGAAGCGTATCATCCCAACTTACGCAAGATTTCGCCAGCTGATAAACCTTGGTTTGCTGGATTAATTCAACGTCTGCCGTTTTCTGCGACTGGTTATTAACCCGTAATGTTCCACAGCCGGCAACCATCAAAACCAACAACCCAACAAACAAAAAATCGACTCCACAAAGATATTTTTTCATCTTTATTCCTTTGTATTTATTCTACTTTAAATAAAAACCCTCGGCAACATGTTTTATTGCAGAGGGTCAAATAATTTTTCTCCTCTTAGTTGACGATAATAGAACTTTTATTGAGGGATTTATGGCGTTTTATTATTCGAAAGAGGCTGATAATCTAGTTAAAAAAATTTTTGTTAGTTAATTTTTTTATATCTAAAATATCTCGTTCTCTTTTTGTTCTTTTTTTCGAGCTCACTAATTCTTCAATACCTAAAATATTAATAGGCACGTGGCCATAATTAGTTTTTTTGCGTTTTTCCCACGCATTTTCAAATTTCAGCCCGGGAAGGTTCATAATAATATCGATTCGAACCGGAGCAACCCCTATTTGATAAATCATTTTTTTATTAGCAAAATCTTCTACGAATACATTCTTAAGCGGCGCGCCGAAATCTACCAAGGCTTTATAAAGCCGCTTAATATTTGCTGTGTCGTTGCTTACCCATATATCTAAGTCTTTAGTGTAGCGCGGCTCGGTATAAAAAGCTACCGCATATGCGCCGATAACCAAATATTTAACCTTGTGCCTGTTTAACGTTTTGAACAGATCTTTGTAATCTAGGCTTATATCCATGTTTATTCCTGATTTTATAAAATTCTTCTACCATCTGCCAGAGCGCTGAAAACTTAGCGGCTGCACTGGCATTTCTCCAGAACTTGACATTAAAGTCTTCGGCTTCTCTGAATGACGTTGCTTTATTTTCCCACACCTTTTTCATGTCTATATTATAACATGTTTATAGGGAAAAGAAAATGCCTACCGATAAACGATAGGCATTCCTACTATTATGGCTCTCCCTGTATAACGCATTCCGCAAACTGGTGCATGACGGAGGACGCAGAGAGGCTGGTGGAATGTTATAAAGATTTATTAGTATATAGTGATACCTTGTAGGATGGTCCCCTAATTACCTGATCTTCTCTGTTTTTTTTCTACTAGGGTGCTTTTTCTTGTTTTGCCTTGTTTGCTTCGTTTTTGGTGTCTTTTGCTATGTTTACTTGCTTGTTGTGTTTATTCTTATCTTTCTTGCCTTTATCGCCCATGGATGCTCCTCCTTTCAAAAATACTCTAAGTGCGCTACTTACCTAGGTACAGACATTCCACTTTTTTTCTGGCCCACGGGGTTCGTCTCAGAAAAACCAGACTGGACTTGATGCTGGGGTTTGTGTTTATTATCAATCATTTGACCGTTAGGCTGAACTTTCTCTCCCACTTGGACGAGTTTCGCAACTGGCTAGTGACGGGGATTGCAAGGTACACCTAAGCAGGACGTCTGTGGCATGTGGCATATCATTCGAAAGTGCTAATTCCTAAATTGAAATATGACTCCTTGAGAAACGTCCCCACTTTCACCGAATTGCTTGCTTAGTTTACTTATTCTTTAAGGGCAGAAAACCGGCCATTTCACCAATAACATTAACTAACTCTGTATTTGCCGGAACCACAATCTTCGCATTGTTCGATAATGCCTTTTCAACTGCCTCAAGCTTTCGTAATACTTGTGCATTACCCACAAAATAATGTTCTGCCGCTTCATTTACTAATTTTATTGCCGTCGCCTCGCCTTCTGCCTCTAAAATGCGGGCCTGCTTTATACCTTCGGCTTTTTTAATCTCCGCTCTTTTTTGGCCATCCGCGACAGTTTCAGTTGCCGTAGCAGTCTCCTGGACATCTTTAGGCGGATCAATTTCTTTTAGTTCGGTTCGGACAATTTCCAGCCCCCAACTTGCGGTCTCTTCACAAAGAGTTTTGTGTAATTCGGCGTTAATTTTACCTCTTTCGCTGTTAGCGGATTTTAAGGTAAGGGTACCGATAATGTTTCTTAACGTAGTGCGCGCCAGGTTTACAATCTGATATTGATAATTATTCACATTATATTGTGTACTTTTCACGTTGTTCTCATCTGCTTTTACTTTAAAATAAACCTGCGCGTCAACCTTAGCATTTAAGTTATCATTAGTAATAATTTCCTGAGGCTCGGCATCTACCATCTGTTCAGTTATATTGATTTGGTAGATTACTTCAACCAAGGGAATTATCCAATTAAATCCAGGACTGGCAAAGCGGTTATACTTACCAAACCTTTCGATTAAACCCCTGTGCGTGGGTCGCACAATTCTTATCCCAACAAAAAAAACAACTATTACGGCCACAATTCCTAAAATCAAAAAATTCATACCACACCTCCCTATTGCCTTAAGGACAGCCCTTGCAAGGACAATCCCTGTTACTAAATTATCTCAACAGCTTATTCTATTTTACAGCTTAGAGTATACTCCTTCATTACAGTAACGACAACACAAAATAAAAAATCCAATGTGTTACCATTGTATTTGTATTAAATTAACTCCACGTAATAGTTTTTCCCCTAATACCCTTTTTCGTC
This sequence comes from Candidatus Omnitrophota bacterium, assembly GCA_026387595.1. GTDB lineage: Bacteria > Omnitrophota > Gorgyraeia > JABMQH01 > JABMQH01 > JAPLLL01. The sequence goes on along the minus strand of JAPLLL010000139.1, from coordinate 483 downwards.
CTCGTGGGGGAGTATAAATGGAAAGCCCACCGTGAAAACGATGGGCTTTCTTCAAAAACTCCCCCGCGAGGACTCGAACCTCGGACAGCGTGGTTACGATCTGACTCCGGTTACCCGGAGAGTCGGACTATACCTTTGCCGTGGCCGGTGATGGCTTTAGGCAGCGAGTGTCTAGTCTCTGCACCTTCCCCGGCAGATATGCCGGGGCTTGGCTCAGGATTGACCCCGACGGTACCGTCGGGGCTTTCCCTGAATTTACTCGCTTTTTCATCCTGCAGTTTCCTGCCGGAGCTGCTAACTCGGCGCTTCGCGCCGCGTGCACAGCCACGTGCTCTACCAGCTGAGCTACAGGGGAATAAATTTATTCTACCAAAGAACTCTTCAATTTCTTCTTACCCCAAGCAGTCTTAAGAAATCTCTCGCGCCACATGGCTTCAGACCGCGTGGAAAAAGTTTCAGAATGTACTAATACAAAAGGCTTTC
>JAPLLL010000057.1:14010-16055 GCA_026387595.1 Candidatus Omnitrophota bacterium | reverse complement strand
TTGTGACCTCGAGGTCCTTTGCGATCCAATCCACCATTTTTTTATACTTGGCAGAGTTATGGTCCACGTATTCGGATACATCGTCTATGTCGCTGCCTTCGAGGCTTCTTATCGCCTTGCGCGCGGCAAGCTCGTGTATGCTACGCGTAGAGAAATTGAACCTGCACGGGAACATTAGCGGCGGGCATGCGGGCCGGACGTGTATTTCTTTTGCCCCGCCGTCCCAGAGTTTTTTTACCGTGAAGTTTTTGAGCTGCGTGCCTCTTACTATGGAATCTTCACATACCACAATGCTATTTTTATTTATTATTTCCCTTATTGGTATCAGTTTCATTTTTGCTATCAGGTCGCGCGTTTCCTGCGAGGGCGGCGTATAGCTCCTTCCGTAGCCGGGCGTGTATTTAACAAGCGGCCGCCTGAACGGCTTGCCGGATTCCATTGCGTAGCCTATTGCGTGCGCGAGCCCGGAATCAGGAACGCCGGTCACCAGATCAATTTTTATATCCTTGTCAATATCTGGTTGCACGGTTTGCCGGCCGCTTTGGAGGTGAGCCCTTTTTCGTTTACCAGGACTATCTCGCCGGGGCCAAGGTCTTTTACCACATCAAAATCGCTGTTAGGGAAGGCGCTTGTCTCTGTTGTAACGGCCCAGGCATCGCTGCGTTTGCCGACTACAATAGGCGTATATCCCAACCTGTCCCTTGCCGCGTATATCCCATCTTTATGAAGCAATAAAAGCGAACACGAGCCCTTTATGGCGCTGAACATCTTTTCGATGCCGTCCACTATATCCCTGCCCTGGGTAATAAGTTTCGCGGCGAGCTCAGTCTGATTAACGGAACTTCTGCTTACCTCGCTGAAGGATATGCCTTTGTGAAGCAGGCCCTCGGCAAGCTCTTCGCTGTTCTCTATAAAACCGTTGGTGACAATGCAGAACGGACCGAATTTTGACCTTATGTATATGGGCTGCTCCTCAATGGCGCTTATTACGCCGATGCCCTTGTTGCCATTCATTTTTTTATAATCTTCGTAAAACTTTGACTTAAACTGCGCCTGGCTTATGTTGTGTATCTGCCGGCTGAATGTTTCGCCGAACACAGCCATGCCTCCGTACTCAGTGCCTAAATGAGACTGATAATCCGTCCCGTAAAATACAAGTTCCGCGCAGTCGGCTTGCGATGTAACCACCCCAAAGAAACCACTCATGGTTTTCCTCCTGTTTTTCTTATTTGGGAAAACCACCCCGAGGGCACTGCAAGACTAAATTCAAAGCCCGAGGGGTGATTTTTCGTATACTACTTCACCACCTACAATAGTCATCTCCACATTAAGATCTTCATCCATTATTACAAGGTCGGCATCTTTGCCTTCCTCGATAGAACCTTTTCTATCATGGATGCCCAGCGCCTTTGCCGGGTTTATCGTCACCATCGTAAGCGCCTCGTTTAAACTTATACCGGTAAATTCCATCATGCGTTTTACTATTTTATTTAACGGCAATGCCGTTCCTATTAATGTGCCGTCTTTGTACCTGCATGCGCCGTCCTTTGATTCGTAATTCCAGCCGTCATAGGCGTATTTACCGTCAGGCAGGCCCATAGAGGACATTGAATCGGTTATCAAACAAATATTTTTTACGCCCTTAAGCTTTAAGATCAATTTAATAATTTCAGGATGGATATGAACGCCGTCGGCGATGAGCTGAACTGAAACTCTGTCATCAGTCAAAAGCGCAGGCAAGGGCCCCGGATCTCTGTGGTGGATAGAGCGCATCGCGTTAAAGAGATGCGTTGCATGGTTAATGCCGGCGGCTATACCCTTTTGGGTCTCTTCAAATGTTGCATCTGAATGACCAAAAGAAGCAATTATTTTTTCCTTCTTTAATTTCTTAATTATTTCTAGTGCGCCTTTTCCGCCTAAACCTGCCTTGCCTCTATGCATGGCGGATCCGCCTCCGGCGGACAGCTCAGGCGCTATCGTCATCATTTTTAGTTTGCCGTTACAAGTTTTCAATACTTTATCCAGATAACTTAAACTGCATTCTC
>JAPLLL010000057.1:8461-13944 GCA_026387595.1 Candidatus Omnitrophota bacterium | reverse complement strand
ATGGACCTTCAAGGTGGATGCCGAGAAGCTGGGCACCTTGGTGGTAAGCCGTAAGCTGTGAGTCGTAAGCTGTAAGATTTTCAATGTGGTTGTTAGTTCCGTTCTTAAAAACTGTGGTCGCCAGGTAGGAGGTGGTCCCGAATTTGGCAAGTGTTTGCGAGATTCTTTCTATAGCTGCAGGAGTAGCATCCAGGAAATCGAATCCGCCTGCCCCTTGAAGATGAACGTCTATAAAACCGGCCGACACAATTTTACCTTTTGCGTCCAGGGTTCTGGCTTCAACGGGTATTTTAACAGGCTCTTTGCGGAAAACTTTTTTTATTTTCCCGCCGTCAATTAAAATACCGGCGCTTTTTATATAAAACATAAACGCTATTCGTAATAACCCACTACATATAGTGTGAGGTGGGAACTAATGAGTTCAGTCGAATATCCCTGGAAATTAGATATTTTGTGCGAATACATGAAATACAGCTTGCCATCGGAAGCCCTGTACGTCAGGGGGAACACGCCCTGCTGGAATGCATCTACATAAAAAACAGTACCTGGCGGAGGTAGAGGCGATACGCCAAAGCCCACCTGAATAAAAGCAAGGGTTAAGCTTGGGTTACTTTGATCCAGGATCTGGCACATGCTTCCCCTGCTAGTACCGTCGGCCCAGCCGTAGAGCCATCCCTGTAAGATCACGGATTTTGCGGTCGCAGGTATACCGTTGGTCTTGCAATCATACAAGTTCCAGCCGCCCCCGGCACTAATAACACCGCCATCATACACGAGCTTGGGAGGATAAAAAAACTTGGGCCCGCCGGTTCCGACTAAATTCTTCCACGCGCCGTCTTCATACACGCGGAATTTATTGTCGACGGTGTTGTAATAGATCATGCCGTTAGCCGGGGTAGGCGTAGCCGGATCGCCTGTGGTGCTTTTTCTTGGGACCAAAATAGCGCCTCCGTCGGAAGTGATATCCAGCGCTGCCTGGGGGCTCTTGGTCGCGATACCGACTCGATTGGTGCTAAAATCGCCGTAAATAAGCGGGGTCTCGCTCCAGCTGTTAGCTATATATAGCTTATTGTCGCCTTTCTCATTATAACCTGCCTGGTATCCTAGAAAAACATTGTTTTTGCCTATCACGTTTGTCTCACCGGCGCGATAACCTACTACTGTGTTGAACATGCCCGTTGTGTTGCTTAAAAGGGCATTGGTACCTATTGCTACATTGCCGTTGCCTGTTGTATTCTTGGAAAGCGCCACCTCGCCGATTGCTGTGTTGAAAACACCCTCTGTATCTACGCAGAGGGCCTTAAAACCCGCTGCTGTGTTGCCGTAACCCTTTGTTACAGCATTTAAGGTTTGGTATCCTATACCCACATTGCATGAACCTTCCGATGTTAGCGTCATGTTGCCGGCATCTGTTCCTAAAAATGTGTTGTTTGAGCCAAAGTTATGAAGAAATCTTGAAGTATCTATGTCTATAACTCCCGTATTAGCATCGGCCGTTTTAGGCAGCTTAAGCTTTTTATATTCTCCGTACGGCGCAGGATAATATGTGGTGACCTTTACCTCGCCTGCTTCTGACAGCGTAAATGAAAGCAACAAAAACACAGCTATTAAAAAATACCATCTACTATTTTTTGTTATCATTTGCTACCTCCTGTTAACTTTTCATCGTTTTAATTATTAAATACTATTATCTATTATTAACTAATTCGTCGGCTTATACGGCGAGTCTCCGCCCCATACGCCGTCCTGGTCCAGGGTTATCGTGGAGCTATCGCTTCTTCTTGTCGCCGTCGCGGTAAAGCTATTCGTTATGTTCTGGCCCGACCCTGTACCTGAAGCGACCGAAAATGTGTAATTTTCGGGCGTGACCTCGGCGCCGATATTTGTCTTTATTTCTGCCGTATCCGCGCACGCTATATAAGTTGAATTATTTGACCAGTAGATCTTCTCCCCTGTCCGGATAACGCGCAGATATGTGGCTGCCTGTTCGGCCTTCGCCTTTTCCACCATCTTTGAGAAATTCGGGATAGCTATCGAAGCGAGTATTCCGACAATTATAATTACGATCATCAACTCGATCAATGTGAATGCTTTGTGCATACTGGACCCCCTTTGTTAGTTTTAAGCTATAAGCTTTAAGCTGTAAGCTTTTTTTGAAAACCTGTTAACATCCTGCCGATTTCATCCGTAGCTTTTATTAATTGCTCGTAATCATTTTTACTTAAGTACTTCAAATCATGCGCTAAAAGCAGCTGATATTTAGTTTCTTCCAAAGAAGCCTCGGCCATATTAAGAAAATGAGCAAAATCTTTATCGCTTCTTCTTTTATAGCCTTCGACAATATTAGTAGCCACAGAAGCGGCTGCCCTTCTAAGCTGGGATGTTAAACCGTATTGTTCATAATTTGGAAAAACTTTAGTAATTTTATATACTTCTAAAACTAATCCATGCGCTTTTTGCCACGCTTTTATATCCTTAAACGTATATGACATTCTTTTTTCTCTTACGGCTTACAGCTTACGGCTTACAGCTCTACAAGCCCGGGTATTTAACCTTTGCCGATACTGTATACGATCCATCAGGTTGCTGAGTCTTTGTTATCACTATTGGCCACTCTTCTGTTGTTACTGTAACCGGAGAAGTAAAATCTCCGTTCTGACATTGCCATATGCCTATCTGCGTCCCTGCCTCAGCCAGATATTGTGCCCGCATCTTGTCTATGCTTGTTATCTTCATATTGGCATAGCTTATCATGGCCTGGAGGACCGCAGTCGTGCCTAATCCCACTATCAGCACAACAACCAGCGCCAGTATTAGGGCATTTGCTTTTTTAGTTTTCATGACATTTCCTACTACGGCGCCCAAACCCGTACCTCATTTGAATATTCCGAATACACCGAACCTTTAAATGCTCTAATCCTGTAATAATAATTTTTTTGATGATCATCAGGATTAGGAATATAATCTCTATACTCTGTACTATTTGGTCCGACTGTCACCAATTTAGTCTCGTTACCGGGAGAAGTCCCTCTCTCTATTTCAAAGCCTGTCTCATCATTGGAATTATCTGCCCAAAAAAGATGTATATGATATCCGGACGGAGCCGGGGGAAAGCAAGTACCCGTTAAATTGGACGGCGCCGCAGGCGCATCTTGTTCTTCCGCACACCTGCAGCGGGCGATCACAGTCGTATCAAAAGATTCTGTTGTGCCTCCGGGCGTATTTACGCTGACGGTTATCTTAACGCGGTTAAGCGAAGGGGCCCCGCTGGGTTCCGCGTCAAATTGCAGGGATTTTATATTTTTCGTCAAAACAGTGGTGGCGCTGTCCGGGTTGCCGTCAACCTTATATTTATACTTTATTTGCTTGCTTTGCAGCCAGTAAGTATGGACCGTATCATCCGCTGTATCGGAGGGATCCGAGTTGTCTATCCGTATATCGATTTGGGAACCGCCGGAACTTATCGTTATTTGGTTCGCCAGAAGGATCTTATTTGCGATGTCTTCCAATACGACAAGCGATACCTCCCCTACGGTTTCCTGTTTATCCGTAAAATCCTTGTAGAATTTTTTGAAATTGATAAGAAGCACGGAGGCGGTCAGCACAACGGCGCTCATCAGGCTTATTGCGATCAAAAGCTCTATAAGGGACAGGGCCCTTTTTCCAGCTACCATTTAACGGTGACCGTCACTTTCTTATAATCAACAATACCGTCATCGTTCGCGTCTATATCAACCACGTCATATGTGCGGGTAAAGACCCCGCCTGCTACAGCATCGGATTTATTTGTGCCGGCATCAAGCAGCGTTGAGCGGGTTGAATTGGTGCTTACTGCGTTTTTTAATTTTTCAAGGGTTTCTCTTGCGTAATTCATGGCCTGAAGGTCTGTGGCGCTGCTTTTTTGGGGGCCCTTTCCGACAACTGCGAATGTGGCGTATATAGAGGCGGCAGCAAGGCCGAGGATCAGCATGCTGATCATAACTTCCAGGAGGGTCATGCCTTTATTCATACAATACTAATATTATATCAATAAAATATAATTGTCAAGGACAAGGAAGTATGGTATTTTTGTTATATATGCTCTCCCAAATCAAAGACGGGTTGTTGTCCCTGGTGTATCCGCCCCTTTGCCCTATCTGCGGCGCAAAGGCCCGGGATAACAGCGTCATCTGCGAAACATGCTTTTCAGGCATAAAAAAGAACCTCCCCCCGTATTGCGTAAAATGCGGCCGTTCCTTACGTGGCTCGACTGAAAATGTGGAGATATGCTGGGAATGTTCCGGTAAAGACTTTTATTACGATAAAAGCTGGTCGGCCTTCTTGTACGAAGGCGCGGTTAAAGAAGCGCTGCACCTTTTTAAATACTCCGGCAAACTTTCGATCAGCAGGCTGTTCTGCGGCCTGCTTATAAATTTTCTTAAGGAAAACAGGCAGATCTTAACCGGTATTGACGCCGTAATAGCGGTCCCGCTGCACAGCGTAAAGCTGCGGGAGCGCGAATTTAACCAGGCGCATATGCTTGCGTCCGCTATCTCAAAAGAATTTAAAATACAGGATTCTTCAGCCTGCCTTAAAAGGGCTGTCCGCACAAGGCCGCAGAGCGAGCTTGATAAAAACGAAAGGTATGAAAACGTAAAAAACACCTTCGCCGTTACCGCACAGACCCCGGGAGTCTATGTCGGTAAAAATATACTTTTAGTAGATGATCTGTTTACAACCGGTGCCACGCTTAACGAGTGCGGCAGGGTGCTTAAAGAAGCCGGGGCGGATTCGATCCGCTGCCTTACGTTCGCAAGGGGCGCGTAATGAGCTGGATACTTTGCAGGTACATCTCAAAAGAAGTGATAAAGGCCTTTTTCCTTTCTATCGCTGTCTTTACATTCGTGCTGCTTGTCGGTAATTTTATCAAGATGGCGGAGCTTATCGTAAGCAAGGGCGTGTCCCCGGTATTCATAATAAAACTGTTCATATATTTTATTCCTTATATACTAAGCTATACCGTACCGATGGCGATGCTGACCGCGACACTGATCGCTTTCGGAAGGCTTTCAAGCGATAACGAGATAATGGCGATGCGCGCGCTCGGCATAAGCGTATTAAAAATGGCCGCGCCTGTCATAGGGCTCGGCCTCCTTGTAAGCCTCCTGTCCGTACCGCTTAACGACATGCTCATAACAAAGGCGCATTTTGCCGTAAGGAGCACCTTAAAAGAAATAGGAATAAGGAGCCCCGCGGCTTACATAGAGCCCGGCACCTTCATAAAAGACTTCGACGGCTACATAATCTTCATTCACGAGATACATGGCAACAGGCTCAGGAATATAAGGATATACCAACCCCAGGAAAACAGGCCCACGCGCACCATAACCGCTTCGAAGGGGGAATTCATATCGGTTCCGCAGAAAGGCATCGTGAAGCTGAAACTTACCAACGGGACCAGCGAAGAACCCGACGTAAATAATCCGCTGAATTTCTACAAGCTT
>JAPLLL010000057.1:0-8433 GCA_026387595.1 Candidatus Omnitrophota bacterium | reverse complement strand
TGAATTTCTACAAGCTTAATTTCAGGACTTATTATATGACGTTGAACGTGCAGGAAAAACCGAAGGATAAAAAACTGGCGAAAAAAGCGCGCGAGATGACCGCCTCGGAAATACTGCGGGAGCTCAAAAAGCCGCTAAAGGAAAGAATGGAGCCGGAATGCCTGCTGGGCGAGCTTCACAAGAAATTCTCGATGTCTTTTTCGGCGCTTATGTTCGTCCTTATCGGCGTGCCGCTTGCGATAAAGACGCACCGCGGGGAGAAATCGATAAGCCTCGGCATCAGCATAGGAGTGCTCATAATATACTGGGTCCTGCTGGCCGGCGGCACGGCGGCGGCGTTCGAGGGAAAGGTCGCGCCATGGTTCGCGATGTGGTTCCCGGATATGCTGATAGGCCTGACAGGGCTTATACTACTCTACAACTCCCACAGGAGATAAATATGAGGCTCGTAGACAGATATGTTTTCCGTTCGTTCCTGGCGCCGCTTTTATACTGTTTTTTCATATTCATCGCGCTATATATCGTGATCGACCTGTTCGCCTATATCGAAGAAATAATCAAGCAGCATGTCAGGCTGAAGGTCCTCATCGTGTATTATCTGGCTTATCTTCCGACAATAATAGCGCAGATGGCGCCGATAGCCATGCTCATCGCGGCAATGCAGTCGCTCGGAAGCCTTGCGCGCCACAACGAGCTGATAGCAATGAGAGCGGGCGGGCTTAGCATGTGGCAGATATTGAAACCGCTTGTGATGACAGGGCTTCTGGTTTCGCTGTTCGTCCTTGTCCTGAATGACCGCGTGATCCCCCGCTCCACGCAGGTGTTCATGAAAATAAGGGAGGAACAGCTTGAGCGCAAAAAAACAGGCAGCAGCGCAACAAAGATCCTGAGGGATGTAGCCATATACGGCATCGGTAACAAGATTATATTCGCACGCAGTTTTGACCCCAAGACAAATGTATTGAAAAACGTTATCATACACAACCACGACCGCCGTCAGAATATAATATCTAAAACAATAGCCCGGGAGGCCCGCTGGAACAAAAGCCGCTGGGTCGCTTTCAGCATGACTACTTATAAGATAGACAGGACCGGCCAGATAATAGGCGAGCCGGTATTCCTGCACAGGGGCGACCTTGATATAAGCGAAGGGCCAGCTGATTTCATAAAGCAGAAATATAATATTGAGGGCCTGGGCCTGGGCGAGCTGCGAAAACATATAAAAAGGCTCTCGGGCACAAGCGGCTCGGTGATACGAAACTTAAAGATGGAGATGTACAACCGCGTATCTTATTCGTTCGCCAATCTTGTGGCCGTGATCATAGGGGCGGCGTTCTGCCTTAGGGCGACAAGGAGCAGCCGTTTCATGGGCATAGGGCTGGGGCTCCTGATAGGGCTTTTGTTTTACGGCGTATTCGGCGTGTGCTCTGCGTTAGGAAAGGGAGGCATCCTGCCTCCCTTTCTTGCCGCCTGGGGTTCCAATATTATATTCAGTATTATAGGGATACGGGTAATAAACCGTCTTTAGTCGTCCCCGTGGGTGTCCCTTACCAGCTCTTCTTCTTTCTGCTCCAGGCGCTTCCTCTTTATTACCCTTTTCAAGGTGATCGTCTTGTCCACTTCATCTTTTTTGCCCGGGGCATTCAGCTGCTTGAAAAGGAATTCAAACTTTGCTTCAAGTTCTTTTGCTATTCCGCCTTTGATCTCCTGAGGGAGCTTTGTGATATCTTTTTTGAACGCGCCAAGGGCCTTTTTCCTGGCCTTATAGAGGAACTGGTCGTCGGTATCGCCGGCCTTCTTTTCATCGGCACAATTCTGCCTTATCCAGTCATACATCCTGTCCTTTAACTCTTTCGGGAACAGGCTTGAGTCGTACACCCTGTTCTGGAATTCCGTCGCAAGATGCACCTCTGCGGTCTGGGTCTCTGCCTCCTCGGGCAACGTCGAGGCGCCATGCTGCACTGGGCCTGCAAGGCCGAATTCCTCCCTCGCAACCTTGGAAAGGTCCCTTAGCGTGTCGAAATCCAGCTTTACCTCTGCTATCTTACCGTCAGGCAGCACCACACCGCCGTGTGAAGTGCCCGTCTGGATGCTTATTTTGCTGATACCGGTGTAATTCTTTCTAAGAGAATCCCGGTAACCCTGTATGAATGTACGGAGCTCTTCAGCAGTGGAATTTTTCTTGCCTACTTCCCCTATCTCTCCGCCTACAGAAACCTGTATGCCCTTAGGCTGCGTCCTGCGGATAAATCCTGTAAGTTCCGCGCAGACCTCAAAATTAAGCCGCTGCTGTTTTTTTATGTCCGGTTTTGAAAGGTCTACCAGCGTGGATGAATCGATATCTATGTTATAGAAACCCGCGTCTATCGCTTCCACTATTAGATTTTTTATCGTGCCGATTTCTTTTCCGGGGTTTTCCTTATATTTCTTTTCGTTTACCTGGAAATGGTCGCCCTGGATGAATATCGGGCCCTTATAGCCTTCCTTTATCGCGGCTGCCAGGCACACCGTCACATATTCTACCGGCGACTGGCCGGTATAGCCTATTTCCGATTTGGCGATCTCGAATATGAACGCGCCGCAATTGCTTTTTTTCGCGGTGCGGATCACTGCCTTTGCCAGGTCATACGTTAGCGTGCGCAGGTTCATCGCCGGAACGCAAAAATCAGGAGGGACCTCTCCGCGGCCCCTTGCCATATAAAAATCATTTATTGAGGAAGGATATACGCCCTGTTTATATGCCATATCCAGCACCTTCTTGGCGATCCTCCTTTTTGATTCAAGATCGTCGATAAGCACGAAATCCTGTATCAGCTTATCCATGTCAAACGCCCTTCTACCCATGATTTCCCCTCACCTTTCTATTTTGATTTTGATTTTCCTTAATTTCTCAACTTTGAAAATCATCCCGAGGCACCTTCGTTTGCATAATCCGTGCCGAGGGACTATGTTAACATCCGCATCAACTCATAGAGTTGATTTATCTTTGTCGGTTTCGGTTTTATAGCGTCTTCAAGCTCAACTACATTAAGTTCGTTCGAGATCACTCCGACCGCTTTGCCGGTCTGGCCCTTTATCAGCAATTCTACAGCGGCGGAACCAAGCACTGTTCCGAGTATCCTGTCCCGCGCCGTGGGAGAGCCGCCTCTCTGGACATGGCCGACCACCACAACGCGCGTCTCTAAAGAAGTGGTCTCTGTTATCTTTTTTGCGATATCCGCCGCCTTGCCTGCGCCTTCAGCCACAACTATGATCCAGCTTATCTTGCCGCGGACATTCCCCTCAACTATATCGTGACACATGTCAAGCAGGTTGAATTTCCTCTCGGGGACAAGTATGTCCTCCACGCCGCCGCCCATGCCGACCTGCATCGCGATAAAACCCGAATCCCTGCCCATCACCTCAACAACAAATATGCGTTCCATGCTGGTTGCGGTATCGCGAATCTTATCTATGGCATCCAGGGCGGTATTTACGGCCGTATCCGAACCTATCGTTGAGTCCGTGCCGTTTATATCATTGTCTATTGTGCCTGGAACGCCTATCGAAGGTATGTTCCATTTCCTTGAAAGTGTTATCGCGCCGCGGTATGTGCCGTCCCCGCCGATCAAAATCATCCCGTCTATCTTGTTCTTCTTTATGACGTCTACTGCCCTTTTCTGGCCTTCCTCGGTCATGAACTCGGGGCACCTGGCGGTTTTAAGAATGGTGCCTCCGCGGTTTATGATATTCGAGACCGAGCGGTGGCCGAAGAGTTTCATGTCTTCGTTAAGCAGGCCGGCATAACCCCTGAATATGCCCATTGCCTCGATATCGTGATTAAGCGCGTATCTTACAGCGCTTCTTATCGCGGCATTCATGCCCGGCGAATCGCCGCCGCTTGTCAACACACCTATTCTTTTCATAATACCCCTTTAACCTTACACTTTACACTATTAAGTGCCCATTTCCCAGCTTGCCAGATATTTCTTTTGTTCGGGCGTCAGTGTGTCTATTTTTATCCCCATGGATCTCAGCTTTAACGCGGCTATGCCCTCGTCTATGTTGTTCGGGACCTTATAAACTTTGCATTCAAGCCTTTTATAATTCCTTGCCACGTATTCCGCGCACAGGGCCTGGTTAGCAAAGCTCATATCCATAACGCTTGCCGGGTGGCCTTCGGCAGCGGCAAGATTTATAAGCCTGCCTTGGCCTAAAAGATAGATCTTCTTGCCGCTCCTTAAGGTATATTCTTCGGTAAAATCCCTTATCTGTTTTTTGCTTTTACTTATGGCCTCAAGCGCCTTGATATCAAGCTCTACATTAAAATGCCCGGAGTTCGCAACCACGGCGCCGTTTTTCATTAGCAGGAAATGCTCTTTCCTTATTACATTTATGTCGCCTGTCAGCGTCACGAAGATATCGCCTATTTTAGACGCTTCCCTGATGGGCAGCACTGCGACCTCTACCACATGGACGATCGCGCCTGCGCCTCTTGCTCTCATGGCAAGGCCCCTGCCGCACCAGCCGTAGCCGCAGACTATTAAATTCGCGCCTGCAAGAAGCTTGTTAGTGGCCCTTGTGATGCCGTCTATAGTTGATTGCCCGGTGCCGTACCTGTTGTCAAACATATGTTTGGTATCGGCGTCGTTTACGGCTATTATCGGGAAAAGCAGGAGCCCTTTTTTCTCAAGGCTCCTTAATCGTATAACACCTGTCGTGGTTTCTTCCGTGCCGGCGAAGATGTCCTTGGCAAGTCCTTTTCTCTTCTGGTGGATAGTGGAGACAAGGTCAGCGCCGTCGTCCATCGTGATATTTGGCCGTGTATCCAGGGCCGCATTTATATGTTTATAATACGTTTTTTCATCTTCGCCCTTTATGGCAAATACCGGGATCTTATCATCCTTTACCATGGATGCTGCGACTTCATCCTGCGTGCTAAGGGGGTTTGAGGCGCATATAATGGTCTCGGCGCCTCCGGCCTTCAACGTTGAAAGAAGATTCGCGCTTTCAGTAGTAACATGCAGACAGGCGGCGATCCTTATGCCCTTGAGAGGTTTTTCTTTTTTAAACCTTTCCTTAATAAGGTTAAGGACCGGCATGTTGTTGGACGCCCATTCGATCCTTAACTTCCCCTTTTTTGCGAGTCCTATGTTTTTAATATGGTACTGCATATCCTCTCCTTGTCTTTGCAATCATTCGTTTTGGTTGCTACTCAGTGTAGTCACTGTCACTCTACGGGGACAGGTTCCTTAGCTTCTGCATACTGTTTGGGCCGGAACCAGTCCCGGCTGTCAATCTCAGCCGCTACTTTGTTTTTATATTTTCGCCTGTTTCGCTATTTCTTTGGCCCTGTCAGTAACTTCCCAGGTAAACCCTTCTTCAGTTCTTCCGAAATGGCCGTATGCGGCTGTCCGCCTGTACCTGTTATTCGCCGCCTCGCGCAGTTTTAATTCCTCTATAATACCGTGAGGGGTAAGCTCAAAATTTTCTGTGATCAAATCAATGATCTTGGCGTCGCTTACCTTGCCTGTGCCGTAGGTATTCACCATGATGGAGAGGGGTTCGGCCTTGCCTATAACATAAGCAAGCTGGATCAATAGTTTCTCCGCAACACCTGCTGCCACGAGATTTTTGGCAATGTAGCGGCCCATGTACGCGGCTGAGCGGTCCACCTTGGTGGGATCCTTGCCCGAGAATGCGCCGCCGCCGTGGGAAACCGTTCCGCCGTAGGTATCCACTATGATCTTTCTGCCGGTCATACCGGTGTCTGACTGCGGGCCGCCTATCACGAATTTGCCTGTCTGGTTGACATAATATTTTGTGTCCTTATCCAGCCAGTCCTTAAGCACCGGTTTTGCCACCTTTTCTATGATCTCCTGCCTTGCCGCGTCCGAAAGCGTGTCTTTCTTTTTGTCAAGGACGTCTTCCGTATGCTGGGACGCAAGCACCACGGAGGTGACCTTAACGGGCTTATCGTTGCGGTAATCAACCGTAACCTGAGACTTTCCGTCAGGCCCCAGGTACTTTAATATATTTTTCTTTCTTACCTCCGCGAGTTTTCTGCACAATTTATGCGCAAGCATGATAGGAAGCGGCATAAGCTCCGGTGTTTCCGTGCAGGCGTATCCCATCATCATGCCCTGGTCACCTGCCCCGCCCCTGTCAACGCCCATTGCAATGTCAGGGCTCTGGGTATGTATAGCATTCAATATCGCGCAGGTATGATGATCAAACCCGTACTTGGGATGCGTGTAACCGATATCCTTGAGCAGGTTCCTGCTCATATTCTGGATATCCACATAAGCGCTTGTGGTGATCTCCCCGCCTATGATCAAAAGGCCCATCGTCACATATGTTTCGCACGCCACCCTGCCGGACGGGTCCTGTTTCAGCACTTCATCCAGTACCGAATCCGAAACCTGGTCGCATACCTTATCAGGATGCCCCTCGGTCACGCTTTCGGATGTGAAAAGGTAATCCTTCTCCGTTGATTCTTTCTTCGCCATTATTGCCTATCCTCCCTTATATTCCTCGTTCGCCTTTTTATACGACTCAATGTCGCCTATATCGTACCACTTTTCCCTAAAGATAAAACCATATATACCGTCGGTTTCGCTTAGCCACTTTATATAATTACCGGTCGCATCGCTCCTTTTTTCAACGGCCAGATATTTTGATATCAAATTCAATTTCTCCCTCGGAAAATAATATACGCATGTAGAGATAAGCGAAGAGCCCGGGTTGGAGGGTTTTTCCTGGAAATCAACCACTTTTGATGAAGAGTCCACTTTAACAACACCGTAGATCGATGCCTTTTTTCTTTCCTTTATATCAAACACGGCAAATGACGCATTGGGTTTGCGGCCATTTGCAAATTTGACAAAGTCTGTCAGCGCGAACCCAAAAAGGTTGTCGCCTCCGATCACCAGGAGGTCATCGTCTATCTTCTCTTTTTGCACCACAAATTCTATATCCCGTATCGCGCCAAGCCTGTTTTCATTTGTGGTTGTCATATCGTTTACCACGCGTATGAGCATGCTAAGTCCTCCGCCTATACCCGACTTTACACTATTCATGGCGGATCCGCCTCCGGCGGAGAAGGTATTAGCCCACTTCTCAAGCTTATCAAAGAACTTATCATTCGTGACCACAAAACACTTTTTTACACCGTCCAGCCGGCCTACCTTATCAAAGATGTGCTCTATTAAAAGTTTATGCCCTACTTTTAGGAGCGGCTTAGGCGTATCAAGCGTAAGCGGGTAAAGCCTTGTCGCATAACCCGCTGCCAGGACCAATACAATCATTATATTTTTCTTTTTGCAAGTTCGTTCTTAAGGTACGTTATTTCATCCACGGGCGTAGGGTCCTCGCCGTTCAGGATCGCAAGATAAAAACTTACAAAGTCGCCCATACATATCAAAGAACATATCCTGGCGATCAGGGAGTTGCCCTTTGATTCCGCTTCAATTACCTTATGAACGCTGGCCTTTATCACGGAAGCGGTGATCTCTATCCTGTCCTTTATGCGGGGATGATCACCTCTGTCCTTAAGAAAAACAACAACCGTGTCTTTTAATGCCTTTGCCGGATGACTGAAGCCCATTATTTCGTTGTGGTCCATCTCCGGCAGGAAATGGCTTGAGGCAAGCGCTTTCGAATTTTCCTCGAATTGATTCCGCCAGCGCAGCACTGCGCAGTCCAGGTGCTGGGAGCCGCCGTATACGGCGCAGGACCTACCGTATAACAAAGAGGCTATATCCTTTGCCGGATTTTTACCGGCAGGCACATCCGGCCCCACCGAATCGTCCCGCAAGCCGCCGACCAGGTCGGCCGTCTCTTTTATGTCGTTCTTTTTATCGCTTATAAGCCCCATCTTTGACAACACATTTAAAGCGGGGACGAACGAATAACCAACTGCCGCCCTCGGAGGCATACCTGCCGGAAGTTTTACTACCGGAAAACCGTCTTTCCTGGCCATCTTTTCGATCTCACCGCCTGTAGTTATCGCAATGATCCGCGCCTTTTTCTTAAGCTCCTCTTTATACGCGCCGATGGTCTCCTCGGTGTTCCCGGAATAACTGCTTGCGAAAAACAGCGTCTCGGGCCCGACAAACGCCGGCGTGCGGTACTCCCTGTTCACGAGAAACGGTATTTTTATTTCATCGATAATGGCGCATTTTACAATGTCGCCTCCGATGGCTGAGCCGCCCACCCCGCTGAAAACAATGTTTGAAAATTCTGTCCCGGCGTCGAGGTCCGGGATATTTATAACGGAGGCGTTTTTTAACTGCGCGGGGAAACCGGTCAATAATCCGAGCATGTCTGATTTGTCAAGCCCGCGTATAAATTTCAGGTCGTCCAAAGAATTTTTCACCAATCTCTCCTCTCATATCGCTTAAATCCAGCCCTTTCTTGCTTCAAAGAACTTCTTCGTAGGAGGAAAGGGCTGGG
>JAPLLL010000025.1 GCA_026387595.1 Candidatus Omnitrophota bacterium | reverse complement strand
GATCAGCTTTAATTTATTCGCCCGGCTGAAACTTTTGATTTCGTGTTCTCTAACCTGGGCCTTGCTGCGGTTTTCAAAACTCTCGGTATACAACAACTTCACAGGCTTTCTTCGTTGAGTATATTTCGCGCCTTTGCCGGCGTTGTGTTCGCAAATTCTTTCTGAGATGTTATTGGTTACACCGGTATACAAAGAGCTGTCATTGCAACGAACGATATAGACGTACCACATAAGTTAATTTGTAGAGGTAATGATAACATGTTTTCGGGGTGAGGTCAAGAGTTGGGTGGTGGGGGTGACTTTCTTTTCCGATGTGTGGTTGTTTATTGTTAAGCAGTGTTGCCGCCTGCGCTCTTTATTTGCAGCCCGACATTAGTACATCAACAACTGGCCTATTGCGTTGTGTGGGGTTATTTTTATAGTATAGTTTTACTGCATCTATAACATCCCCATTTGTGCAATTAGGGTAAAGTTCACTGGCTTTATTATTTGGACCACCGCTCCTCATTCCATCAATAAGCCCCAAAATATAGTCATTGACCATAAGCTCAATTGTTTGGCTTCGCGTTTTATTTGTTTCTTCATAAATTCGCATTACATATCGCCCATTATAATATCCATTCGTTATTCTGGGGTTTTCTTCTTCACAATAAACATAAGAGGCTACCAATATAAACACAATCGATATTATTGCTAAAGAATATTTTTTCATATCATTTCTCCTCTATAAGAGTTTTTAAATATGTCCTTGCCTTTCGCTCATCTTCAAAAATATCTAAACTCTCATTTTCCTTTCCAACTATTGCAACCATCCATCTCTTATTGTTACTAAAACTTACGAGAACCACCACTCCCTTTTTACATAGATGCTCTTCTTGCATATCACCTTTCCCTTACTGTGTCTATTGACGGTATTTTGATTTCGCCATTATCTAAAGCAGAGAGAACAGAAGTTACGATATCCCCTATATCTTTTTCTGGATTTACTATTACATCTCCTATGGTTAGGTGTTTTTTGACAATTCGTTGAATAGAATTTACCATCTTTTTGCAAAATATTTGCTGCGCCGTTGCATTATTTTTTACAACTTCGTACGATAACCCAACGCATACCCATTCAGCAATATTCTTCGCTTCTTTATTGGGGAAGACTATAATATCCCCTTTTTCTAATACTTTCCTGCTATTAAGCAGCTCATTCAACGGTTTATATAAATGCCAACGCAATATTTTTTCTCCCTTTATATCTTATAAACCCCTTACTTTTCATCCCCTTTTATAAAATCTGCAAGTTCTCCTGCGATCGTTTTGTGTTCGGATACTAACCTGTCGATGCTTTCACGTTTAAAAATAGACTTATTCCTATAGTTATATTTTGCAGATGTCTCTTTGTATCCATGTGCAAACGCATTTCTTACATGATTTACTTCGCATAACGTTTCCAATGAATTATTGCTAAATATTTTTAACTTTTTTACAATGTTTATTTTGTCATAAAATCCTACTTCTTGAAATGCTTCTGTAATTCCAGACAATTCGTTTTTATTAAATTCTTTAACTCTATACAAAACACACGATAATGATATTGCTACACTCATATAATAATTTAAACTAAAATGAATATCTAAAATTATGCTACGTGCCAATGCATAGGATTTTGGCTTATCTTGTATGTAAGATTTTGCTAAATTCTGTAAATATTTCTCCTCTTCCTCTTCTCTGCTTATAGAATAAATGGTTTTCTCAAGAGCAGATTGAAAGTGTATGCTAAAATTCGTATCACTACTCATATGTTATTCCTTATGGCAAAAAAACCACCCGTATCACAGAGTGGTCTTAAAAGTTATACACAGGCATGTTTACCTGTCCTTGTTAGAGCTAAATTGCTATGTGCTTCTTTGTGTCTATGTCCCTCGTCCTTGAGTTTCGGTCGCTATGGGGACTCGGGACGGTTTACCTGGTGGTGGTTAAGTCCCTCGTTTTATGATTTCAGCCTCGCAGGAAACTCGGGACCATTTTTGCAGAATTCATTCTTGCGACAAAAATGGTGGGCAGGGGAGGATTTGAACCTCCGTAGACCGAAGTCGCCAGGTTTACAGCCTGGTGCGATTGACCGCTCCGCCACCTGCCCCGATGAACTTCTTCTCTGAACTTCTACAGGGGCGTCCCGAGCACCTCTTGAGACTGCTGCTTGAGTGCGAGGGACTGCCCAAACTCATTTAATAAGCTGGCGGAGGGAATTGAACCCCCGACCAGCGGTTTACAAAACCGCTGCTCTACCCCTGAGCTACGCCAGCGCTAAACCTTCCACTTCACTATTCATGCGCCAGTCCCGAGCCATAGAATTTTCCATGTATGGCGAGGGGCGCCAGCGAATTTAATCGCGACCACATTTATCGAAAATTCGTCCCGAGCTCTTGAGTTTCTCATGCAGGGCGAGGGACTTTTTTCTTTAATACTTCCGGCAACGCCTTTAAAAGATCTGTTGCCGTCAGGCTCAGCTGTCCCTTTTCTTTCGCAACGATGTCGCCTGCCAAACCATGTACGTAAACACCGAGTTTTGCCGCCTCGTACAAGGACAGCCCCTGTCCGATAAAGCTTGCGATAATGCCGGTAAGTACATCGCCTGTGCCGCCCGTTGCCATGCCAGGATTACCGGTTCTATTTATATAAATACTTCCTTGCGAGTTTGCGACAATCGTGCGGCTGCCTTTTAAAACCAGCACTACATTATACTTTTTCGCAAACGCTTTTGCAACTTTTTTCCTGTTTGCCTGAATGTATTTTGTGCTTTCCCCTATCAGCCGCGCCATTTCTCCCTCATGCGGCGTTAGAACAGTTCCCGATTCCCAGTTACCTCCGCCGAAGGCGGATCCGCCTACGGCGGAAGTTGCCAGTAAAATATTTAGATGCTCTGTAAGAGCATTAAGGGCGTCGGCGTCTATTACCATCGGTAGTTTTATTGTCCTTACGATCTTCCGCACAAGGTTTTGTGTTTCTTTATTTTTTGATAACCCCGGCCCGATCGCAAGCGCATTCATTTTTTTGCAGAATTTTTTTATTTCAAGGAACGCCTTAACGCTGAGAGCCTGAGCCTTTGTTTCCGGAAGCGGCTTTGTCA
The DNA here is from genome assembly GCA_026387595.1 of Candidatus Omnitrophota bacterium. GTDB lineage: Bacteria > Omnitrophota > Gorgyraeia > JABMQH01 > JABMQH01 > JAPLLL01. The sequence goes on along the minus strand of JAPLLL010000025.1, from coordinate 1,297 downwards.
TTACTTCGGTTAGTTTTTTGGCAAGTATGACATTAAGGCTTTCCGGGATACCCAATGTAACAAGGCCGCTGCCGCTTAAGAGGGCCGCCTGTGCGGTAAGATAGGCTGCCCCTGTAAATCCGGCTGAGCCGGCCAGGACAAAGACATGGCCGTAATCTTTCTTTGACGTATTCTTTTTTCTGCGGAATATATTTTTCATCCGATAAGTATTGCGCTTGCAACTGCGTAGTTTTTTGTGTGCGACAGGCTTATGATTATGTCTTTGACCTTGCGCCGTTTTTTTGTCTGCAGCGCTTTTCCGCTGAGCCTTACCAGGGGTTTTCCATCCTTATTATTCGTAATTTCGATCTCTTTCCATTCCATGCTGTTTATGCTCGCATCGCCGAATGCCTTAAGCACTGCCTCTTTTGCCGCAAACCGCGCTGCCAGGTGCTGGTGCGAAAATTTTTTCTGTCGGGAATAGGCAAGCTCCCTGTCGGTGAAAATACGTGTTAAAAACCTTGCCTTCCAATTCTTGGCGGCTTTTTTTATCCTTGCGATCTCAACAATGTCAACGCCTGTGCCGATTATCATTTTATCAGCCCTTTCATTTCCCTGACCGCATTTTCAAGACCGACAAATGCAGCCCTTGCTATTATTGAATGGCCGATGTTAAGCTCTTCGACGCCTTTTATACGCGCCACCGGTACAACATTTTTATAATTCAGCCCGTGGCCTGCGTTTACGATAAGGCCCAGGCTGAGCCCGAAGGCTGCCGCCTCTTGGAGCCTTGTAAGTTCTCTTTCTTCAGCTGTAGCGTTTTTGGTATCAGCGTAATTGCCGGTGTGAAGCTCTATCATCGAAACACCTATTTTTTTAGACGCCTCTATCTGGCCCTTGTCCGGATCAATAAAAAGGCTTACTTCGATCCCGCTGTCGGCCAGCTTCAGGACCACCGCCTTTATTTTGTTGAATTGCCCTTTCGCGTCAAGGCCGCCCTCCGTGGTAAGCTCCTGCCTCTTTTCGGGAACCAGTGTCGATTGATCGGGTTCTATTCTGCATGCAATATCAACAATGTCTTTATTTATGGACATCTCAAGGTTAAACCGTGTCCGTACGATTTTTCTCAGCGCTTCGACATCTCTGTCATGAATGTGCCGGCGGTCCTCTCTGAGATGGGCGACTATAGAATCGCACCCCGCCTTCTCGCAAATGGCCGCGGCCAGGATCGGATCCGGTTCAGCGCCGCCTCGCGCCTGTCTTAGCGTAGCAATATGGTCTATATTTACGCCTAATTTAGGCATAAGCGTTTTTTCCT
>JAPLLL010000135.1 GCA_026387595.1 Candidatus Omnitrophota bacterium | reverse complement strand
GCCGATAACCAGCCGACTGATTTGGTGACCCCGGGGTATCTATATCCGCTCCAGGATCTGGCTATTGATGCGGTCGGGCCAAACGGCAAAGTCGTTTTTGCCGAAAATGCATCCCGTTCAAACCCAAGCGTGGTTTATGATCATCCGTTTATCACCGGTTGTTCTCCCGAATCCTCTATTGCCTTTGCGAACAAGATAGTCGAAGTGCTTAAAAAGAAAGAGCGTTAATAATGCGCAGATTTTTTATTATTTGTTGCCTGTTTTTTGCGGCTCTACCGGCTTGTGCTAAAGATGAACCTGCGCCGCCACCGGCACAGGTGATTAGCGCCCAGATCATGGGCACCGTGCATGACACCCGTGAAAAATGGAATCCGTATATGGCTGAAAACGATATGACATTTGACAAAAATACAGGATCGTACAGCCGGTCATTTTATCTATCACCTCATGGAGGGCGCTCGGCCGATGGGATATATGCTATCCGGTTCTCGACCAACAACGAGCTTCTCCAGGTATATAAACAGGGTGAAAGTATCGGGCAGCTTATAACCGGAAAGGATATCCGCCGCGCGAATAACATTATTTTTAAAGTCACTAAGGAAGATAAATATACGGTCAGCTTTTACCCGAAGAGTAAAACCTATCGCATTTCCCCGCAGGTGGAATATTTGACCAAAATAGAGTCCATGCAGCTCAACGGGTTTGTGTATGACGACCAGGGCCTTACAGAGCGCCGGGATGAGAGAAGGACATATCCCGCAGAAATATGGGACGAGACTTTGGCATCGCATGACATGGTCCCTAATGGCGACGGCACATGGTCAAAAAAGTTATTCCTTAAAGCTAAAGGCGCACTACATAAAGACGGCAGGTACCAATTTCTATTTTCCTCTAATCACATCGGCGATTGGGGATACTGCGCGATAAACGGACAGCCCGGCAAGCTTTGTGCCGGCAGTGGGTATGACTCTAAGAACGGGATGATCATAGATTCCGGCATTGTTATAAAAATAACCGAGGATGGCGAATATAAGTTCACCGTAAATCCGCAGGAACTCTGGTATACGATCTCTCCTGCGGTGGTTTGTTTGAATAATCTCGATAGAATCCAGGTTAATGGCTCAATATTGGACGAGCCCTGGAACCCCAAGGCAAAGGAACATGAGATGACCAAGGGGGAAGACGGGATATGGCGCAAAAAGGTGAAATTATCCAAAAATGGCGGGGAGGCGGGAAACGGCATTTACGTCATGAATTTTTCTATCGACTCCGAGTGGTTTCTTGACGGTACCGGCACGGGAGGCGTTTGGGGTAAGACATGGCACATCCTGCCTCAGGAATCCAACATCATGTTCCAGGCGTTAAAAGACGGCGAATATGAAATACGGCTGGATACTGTGAAAAATAGCTTCAGTATATTCCCTGAAGTCAAGCCCATAACCAAGTTTTATTCCCTTAGGATCGTCGGCAACTTCGAGGAGTTTGAAAATGACGGGGTAGAGGGGTGGAGCCCATTTCAGGCTATTCATGACATGCAAACATCGGACGGGGTAATATTTTCCAGGGATCTTCGCCTTATCCAGGGGAAGGCTTATCAATACAAATATACCGCGAACGACGCGGGGTGGGGCTGGGTATTTAACGATTATCCCTGGGACGGCTATAGGAAGCTTGCTCTTCACGGTAGCATGGCCCCATTTGAATTCAAGCCCGATACGGCCGGTATCTATCGGTTCTCCGCGAATATCGTTACCGGATAATTTTAAAAGAAAGGTACCATGGAAAAACCCGGCCTTATTTTAAAAAAATTGCGCATTTATACCCTGGTCCTGGCGTTCATCCTTGTTTCTATTTCGGTTGTTTTTGCGGATTCTGTTCCCTGGGCGAGGCATGAACGGCTGCAGGGCGTAATAGTGAATGCCAATAAAGATACGCGGTCAATAGTTATCCGCCTGGCAAACGCGAGTACTGCAAATGTCAACGTGGCAGATAATGCCTGGATCCATACGGTAAGAGACAATGACGAGCGCATCCGGCGCCCGGACATGGACGATATATTTAAAGCGGAAAAAGGACAGCTGATCTCCGTATCGGGCATTGTCTATTCCGACAAGGACGAACTTGTCGCTAAAGATATCACGGTATTCGGAGATAAAACCGGTGATTATGTATTTGAAGATGCGGACTGGTGGTCGTCTATGTCAAAAGAGCTGTCAAAATTCTGGCTAAAGGCGCAATTTGAAGGCACCAAACCAAAAGACGCCGGCCTTTATCGAACTAAAGTTACCAAGTCAGGCCAGAAGCGCGATGATAGCGTGAACCTCCAGGAGACATGCACTGTATCAAGGCTTATTTATGGCCTTTCATCAACCTATATCATGACAAGAGACCCTGAAGCGCTTGACGGGGCACGAGCGCTTGTTGAGTATCAGCGCAAAACAATGCGCNNACAATGCGTCTTCAATCGCCTGACGGCAAATATGTTTACTGGGTCCATGCAATAAAAGACGGGAAACAGATCATCCCGTCACTCTTCAACGATGACAAGGATACCATACCGCTATACGAACAGATATACTGCTTGGCGGGCCTGACGCAATATTATCGGGTCACAGGAGACGAGCAGGTCCTTTCTGATATCGAGAAGACCATTGCTTTTATGGACGCTTATTATTGGGATGATGCTCCTAAGGATCCCGTAATGCAGGGGTATTTTTCGCACATATCCCCCGTAACTTTCAGTTCTGCCGATGTCAGCGCGCTGAACAAGTTTAAAAAGAACTGGAATTCCGTCGGCGATCATCTCCCGGCATATTTAGAAAATCTGTACCTTGGAACATATAACCCAAAATATTTAAAACGTCTTGATGAATGCGGGCGCATGATCGCTAAACATTTTCCTGACAAGGACAGCCCTTTTGTCTTTGAACGATTTGACCGTTATTGGGTACCGGATCTCACGTATGCCTGGCAGCAGAATTACGGTGTTGTAGGCCATAATTTAAAGATAGGCTGGTGCCTTACGCGCCTGTATTATCTGACGGGCGAGGAGTCCTTTCTGAAGACAGCCGGGCATTGCGCGGACGAGATGATGGTTTATGGCGAGGACCTGCGCCGGGGAGGGTGGTATGACGTGATCGGGCGTAAACCCGATCCCAAGACCGGGCGTTATGAATTTACCTGGCATGACCGTAAGGCGTGGTGGCAGCAGGAGCAAGGCATACTCGCATACTATATACTTTATGCGGCGACAAAAAACGATAAATACCTGGATGCAGCGCGTTATGGTGCGGCATTTTATAACCTGGCTTTTCTTGACCATGATGACGGTGGAACTTTTTTTGAGGCTCAGTCAGACGGCACGCCGTATCTCCTGGGAGACAGGGCTGATAAAGGCAGCCACTCCAAGAGCGGGTATCACGATACAGAGCTGGCGTATTTTTCGCATCTTTATATTAATTTACTCGTAAAGCGGCGTCCGGTAACGCTTTACTTCAGGGCAAATCCGCGTGCCGTGGAATGGACATTTTACGTACAGCCTATTTCGCTTCCTGCCGGTGCGGTTGAACTGAGAGCTGTGACTGTTGACGGAAAGCCATACAGCTCTTTCAACAGCAAAGAGATGAGTATTCAGCTTACAAGGTCAGAGGCGCCTATGGAAATAACAGCTACTCTGACGCCTGTCAAAGCAACAGAGGAGACAAGATGATCTTGATCGATGTAAGAAAAGAAGAGCGGGGAAAAGTTTTCCTTATCTGGGCGATGAGCGCTCTTTTAGCTACAGGCTATGTCATAGGCTGGGCCGCTGTCAACGCCATGCTCGTTAAGCGATTGGGCGTTGATTATCTTCCTTATATATATATTGGTATCAGCCTTCTTGGCGTAGCCGGTTCTTCCATTTATCTTATGTTCGCCGATACTGTAAGAAGAGACAAATTATTGATATTATTTTCAGCAGTGACCGGTGTCGTGCTGCTTATGTCCCGTTTTTTTGTTTCTGCACGGCATGAAGGCGGAACCACATTCAGCCTGTCATTGATTATGTTTTTTGTCCTTGTTCTTTTTGCCCAGGGAGTGGGCAATTCCATGCTCGGCACCCAGGTGTGGACGATCGCTAACGACGTTTTCCGCCCAAGCCAGGGCAAGCGCCTCTATCCTATAATAGGCACTGCAGGTATCGTCGGAGGGATCCTCGGCGGGTTGTTTATCCAGACGCTGGTTTCCAAGATCGGCACGGCAAATCTCATAGTGGTATGGTCCGCGGCCATTTTGCTCATCATCCCCTTAACAATGATCTTTCGCAAACGCTACGGCGGCGAATTAAGCGGTATGAAGGGTCCTTCCGGCGGCGGTATGACTAAGAATGAAGGGCGCATAAAAAATCTGAAAGAGTGTTATGAGTTTTTTATAAGTTCACCGCTTATGAAGATCTTAGTCGCCGTGGCTGCTTTGTTTTGGATCGTCGGTTCCTTCCAGGATTTTCAATATACAAGGATCATGAACGCGACGTTTACAACCGAAGAGACGCTGAGCAAGTTTTACGGTTATTATGCGATAGGGTTTAACATCGTCGCCATATTCATACAGGCATTTCTTACCGGGCGTATATTAGGCCGCATAGGTGTGGGCCGGGGCTTGAGCGTCCTGCCGCTTACCGTCCTGGCAGGCTTCGCAACCTCTCGCGGTGACAACAATCGCCCCGCCGTGCCGGTTGCGCGGAACAGCCGCCCGTCGCCCGGGGCGAGCCTGATGTTCACGATGTGGCTCGCGCTCAATGCCGTTCCCGGCCGGCTGCGGGCAAGGGTACGCGGCGTAATTGACGGCGTGGTCAATCCTATAGGAGGCATCCTCGGCGGCATTGTTATACTTATTCTGCGAAATACTGTGCATACAAAAGCAGGAAGCCCTTTTGATATTATTACAATCATAGGTCTTGTGCTTTCGGGACTTTGGTTATTTCTGACGCTTGGCGGACAGAAGAAATATGTCCGCGCCATAGTGGATAATTTAAAGGATAAAGACCGGCAGACCTTTATGGATGCTGTGGAGTCGCTTGACGAACGGGGAAGCCCAATGGTAATTCAGAAGCTGCTTGTCATTGTTCAGACGGAAGATAAGGCCGCCCGGCTTGCGGCTTTACGGACTTTGACGCGGCTGGGGCATCTTCCGGCGCTGAGGGTAATTACACAGTTAATGTCTGATCCCGACGAAGAGATCAGGGCGGCGTCTATCCAGACTGTGAGAAAATTCACCAAGATAGAGCAGGACCACTTTTTATCATTTTATTTCAAGCGGCGTATGGAACGGTTTATGACAGAGGACAAGTCTTCTATGGTGCGTTCAGAAGCGGCGCGCTATCTCATCGAGCGCCAACCTGTCCGGGATATGCCATATTTTGTTCATATCTCATTGAGCACCAACCTGTCCGGGATATGCCGTATTTTGTTCATGACATGCTTGGCCACGCTGATCCCGCGGTGCGCTGCAAGGTGATCGAAGCGCTGTCCGAATTGAAGCTGGAGTATATAGATTTTTCTCTCGAAGACATGATCAATGACCCCTCCCCGCAAGTACGGGCTACAGCTATTGTTGCCTTGTGGAAGATCCCTGAACGTAAGGCCGCCGCCGGGATCAATCTTCTGAACCTGCTTGAAGGAAAATCTTCCGAAGAGAAGGCCGCGGGGCTCAAGGTATTAGTGAAGACGGGGGCATCTGAATTCCTGTCGCAGATCGAGCCTCTTTTAGGTGACAGTGATTCACGCGTGCAGGCTCTGGCGTCTCTGGCATACCTGGCCTTGGGAAACAGGGATTCCGCATCATGGGATAAATCTACAGAGAGATTGATAGCTTTGCTTATAAGCCCTACATTAACGGAATATTTCCACCAGGAGATCCTGCCGCTTATGGCCTGCCTAAAAGAAGATGGACTGGATGTGATTATTATGGAGGTGGTGATGCTGTCGGAGCAGGACAAGAAACAGGCTATTACCGTGCTTCAGGAGTTTTACTGGATCTATAAAAAATATACAGAGTCAATAGAGCATTAAATTTTTTTACTTGGCTAAGCGATTAAAACGAAAGGGAGTTATCTCATGGATATCATAGAAAAAACCTCCGGCTCCGTCACCATAGTGTCTCTTAAGGGGCGTTTGGATACAACCACAGCCCCGGAGGTTGATTCGCGGCTTCTTCAGATGTTTCAGGAAGGAAAAAAATATATGATTTTGGATTTTTCAGGAGTAACTTATCTTGCAAGCGCAGGCATGCGAGTACTATTGATTCTGGCTAAACGCATAAAAGGCCTCGCAGGGCGATTGATGCTGACGGCCCTTTTACCGACACTACACGACGTCCTTTCAATCACCGGGTTTCTGCCGTATTTTGAGATTTACGAAACCGTTGAAAAAGCTGTTGAAGTCATGAAAACATAAGCAGAGGCAAAATAGAATGTTTCTTGAGTTACATTTAGCTGTAAACAGAGCGGCTGTCCGGGCCAAGATAGGCGGACATTTCTATCTATCAATCGTTCAATAAGTTACGCAATTTACAGCAGAAAATGACAGGACAAAACGGACATTTTGGTGAGGAATAAACCTCTCTAAACAGCAAAATTCGCTTGTTTATGTCAATAATCGGCTATAATAGATACCTATATAAACAGAGAGGTTTCCCCTCGGCTGATACGAGAGGGACCCCATTTTTTATTTAGGGGGAGTATTATCTCGTAACCCCCTTTGGAATCAAGGACTTGAGTAGGTTCGAATCGCTTATGTAATTTTTTGACCGCTGGTGAGATATGATAGGCAGCCTTGTAGTAGATATTGTCCTCAGGAAGGGCACAATCAAAGTAT
>JAPLLL010000041.1:7624-8637 GCA_026387595.1 Candidatus Omnitrophota bacterium | reverse complement strand
CCCTGCATCCAGTTCTTCGTTCACAAAATGTACAGTGGGGCCTGTTACCTTTACGCCGTGATCCAACGCGTCTTTTATCCCGCGCGTGCCCTTAAACGACGGTAAAAGCGCCGGATGAATGTTGAGTATCCTGTTTTTGTACGCATTTACAAAATAACCGCTAAGAAGCCGCATAAAACCCGCCAGCACAACAAGGTCTATCCTTTCATCTTTTAATTTTCGCACCACTGCCTTGTCATAATCCTGTCGTGTCTTAAATGCGCCCTTTGTCTGGACATACGTTTCTATGCCGGCCTTCTTTGCCCTTTTCAGGGCGTATGCCCTGGGATTGTCGCATACCACCAGTTTAATGCGCGCCTTTATATAGCCACGCTTTACCGCATTGATTATCGCCTGGAGGTTCGTCCCGTTCCCCGAACAGAATACAGCGATGTTTTTCATAGCAGCCCCTCCAGTTTTTTGGCGACCGCGGCCTTCGGGTTCATCCCTACTATCCTGTCCGCTTCTTTGCCGTTTTTGAAAAATATAAAAGTGGGGATATTTAACACCGAGCTGCCATTTGCCGCGCCGGGGTTATCGTCCACATTGACCTTGCCGACCTTGCACCTTCCTTTGAATTCAGCGGCCAGTTCCTCCAGTATCGGCGACATTGCCTTGCAGGGGCCGCACCAGGGTGCCCAGAAATCCACAAGGACCGGGATATTAGAACCAAGTACCTCTTTTTCAAAATTCGCATCCGTAAATTCAAACATGGACCATCCTCTCAACTTGTTTTACTGCCTTGACAATGCGTGCAAAATTATATATACTCAAAGTAGGAGATATAAACAAATGACTTGCTGTGAAAAATGCCGCATATACTGGACCTGCGAAACCAAATGGTTCAGGGGCGAACGCCGCGAAGAAAATATCTGCTGCACCACCTGTAATTTCTATGACATCTGTGTGCGGCCCGAGCAGAAAGAAAACAGGCCATCCACTAGCAAGTCTTCCTCTTAAACATCAGGGCTCCC
>JAPLLL010000041.1:3985-7588 GCA_026387595.1 Candidatus Omnitrophota bacterium | reverse complement strand
CCTACCAGTCCTACACCGGAAAATATGACCCCGCATCCCGTCAGGATCCACATCCTGTCTATGTATTCCGCAAGTATTGACGTAAGGAACATAAACAATAAAAAGGCAAGATGTATCACTATCTCCTGAGAGCTAAAGATCCTGCCACGTTTTTCGTCAGGGATAGTTTCATGTATAAGCGTATTTATTGACGTGATTATCGGGCTCAGCACCAGGCCTATAAATACGCATAGCAAACCCGCTATCCTGTATTTCGGAACGTGCGAGACTATAAGGGCAAAACTTGCTATGCCCAGACCTCCCAGGATGAAACTTGCTGATATGACCTTTTTCTTATCGAGCCCGTGTCCAAGCCTTCCGTAGATGAGCGCGCCTAATAAAAGCCCTGCGCCTGTGAACATGCCTAGGAACCCCAGGCTTGAAGTAAGCGTGCCGAATTTATCCTGTATAAATACGATTATAACACAAAATACCGCGCCTGCGCCGGCCATCAGAAGAAAAAGCGTGTTCATTACAAACTTGGCGTTTGGATACGTCATTATAAATGCTATGCCGTCTCTTACCTCGTGCCATACTGACTTGGGGCGCCTTACCGCGCTTTCAACCGCTTTGCCCACCAGTTTGAATTCTTCGCGGTAGGTCGCGCCGACATGGCATTTTTTCAGGCGTATCAGGGAAAGCATTGCCGCGGAAATAAAAAAAGATACGGCATTTATGTAAAATCCGCCGAGGACCCCGGCCCATTTAATCAGCAGCCCGGCAAGGCCGATACTCAGGACAGTGGCTATCATGTAAGTCGTGTCTGAAAGCGAATTCGCTATCAACAGTTTCTCTTTTGAAACAATGGAAGGGATAATAGCCATCTTACTCGGCAGAAAAAACCTGGTCATGGAAAACATAAGGAATACAATAACATATACCGGCAGGCTGGATCTGAAATTCAGTATGAAAAACGGTATCAGGAGCGCAAGGATCCCGCTCAGGATGTCGGATATTATCATCGTGTGCTTCCGGTTCCACCTGTCCACATACGCGCCTGCAACAGGGCCTATGACAAATACGGGGATGATCACAAAGAGCATGAGTTTCGCCAGTTCGTATGTAGAACGCGGCGCTTTCTGCGACACGAAACCTATAAGCGCCATCTGATTGAGCCTGTCACCGAAATTAGAGATTATCTGTCCGAGCCACAGACAGAAGAAATTGCGTTCTTTTAATACGTCGCTGAATTTTGCCATAAATTTCTATCGGCTTTTATTATTTTTGAAATTCACACTGAACGGCTATTGCACATCCGCACTATAAATGGCGTGTATTTGGCCGCGAATGTATAAGGGTATACGAGCCGACGGACAGGATTGAACTGTCGACCTGCGGTTTACGAAACCGCTGCTCTACCAGCTGAGCTACGTCGGCAAATTTTTCCCGTGCTTTACTACTGTGTGAAAAATTCGTCCCGAGCTACCATTACGGCTAAATAATCTGTGGCGAGGGACATGTCCCTCGTTCTCTGATTTTGGCCGATATTGGAACTCGGGACTATTTCGCCATATGTGGTCATAAATGGTGCCAGGGGACAGAATCGAACTGTCCACGCCCGCCTTTTCAGGGCGGCGCTCTACCACTGAGCTACCCTGGCATAAAAAAATTGGCCACACATTAAAACCGTGCAACCAATATTATATGCAAATCTTATTATAAATACAATAAAAAACTATGCCTAACCGTTACGGACCTGTCCTTATAAATATGTCTTCTTTCCTGTCCAGATACCGCTGCCTGGCCGGATCTTTGGCAACATCGTCTATATATGCATTTATACGCGCCTTGTCAGCGGGATCCATTGCCGTAAAGCAGACATTCACCATGTACTGCTTGGCGCCTTTTATCTTTGCGCACTTTACAACCTTTGCTATTGCCGTAATAAAACCTTTTAGCGGCGGAAGGCATATCTCCATCTCAAGAATTGCGTCTTTTGGCAGATTTGCGTCTCCGATAAAAGATGCGCCGGCAGCGCTTATCTCCCTCGGGTTGACCACTGCACTTTTGCGGGTCAGGCTATTAGCCATCCGGTATTTAAGAAGGCTGAATGAGCGGAGCCTTCTGAACCTACGCGTGTCTTTGGTTTTGACCCTCTTTTTGAAAAATATCATCTTATATAATTTTAGTCTGTAAACAGCCAATAGTCAAGTAAAAATGGCTAACCAAGCCCTTCCACATAACGCCAGCAGGCGTGGGCAGCCGTTGCGCCCTGGCTGCATGACGTCACGATCTGCTTAAATGTATTGTTTGTTGCGTCGCCGCATGCAAATACGCCCGGCAAAGACGTCTTTAGATCGGGCCCTGTTACGATAAATCCTTTTTCATCCAGATCCAATTTGCCCTTGAGAAATTCCGTTTGCGGCTGGAGGCCCACGAATATAAACACCCCATCCGCCTGGACCTGGCTTATTTTGTTTATCTTTATATCCCTGATCCTTATGCCGGACACTTTTTTATCCCCTAAAATTTCCTCCGGCACGCTGTTCCATTTAATTTCTGCTTTATTTTCCTTAAGCACTTTATCCTGGAGGCTCTTTGCCGCGCGCAGCGCATCGCGCCTGTGCACAAGAGTCAATTTCCTGACGAGCCTCATAAGGTATATGCTCTCGACAATGGCTGTGTCACCTCCGCCCACAACAACAACTTCCTTGTTCTTAAATAACGGGCCGTCACAGGTGGCGCAATAAGAAACACCCCTGCCCTCAAACTCCGCTTCGCCTTTTATGTCCAGTTTTTTCGGCCTTGCGCCGGTTGCAATTATAGCGCTTTTGGCGTTATGCGTCTTGCCGCTTGCAACCCTGACCTGGATGCCGCTTTTTATATCAACCGCTTCTTCCATTTCAAACATTACGCCAAAATTGCGCGCCTGTAGTTTCATTTTCTCGACAAGTTCAAACCCGCTTATCCCGCCGGGAAATCCCGGATAATTCTCAACATTTTCTATTCGCAGGAGCTGCCCGCCCGCGCTGAATTTTTCAAACATCAGCGTTTTAAGCCCTGCCCTTGCGCAATATATGCCGGCGCTAAGCCCTGCCGGGCCGCTGCCTATGATTATTACGTCGTAATTATCGCTTTGCATTTTATTCGGCAAATGTCTTATCTATCCATTCCAGGTATGTCTGGTAGTATTCGTACCACGGATTAAGCCGTATCGCGGTTTTGATTTCTTCCCTGGCAAGCCGTACGTATTCGTCTTTTTTATCGCCGGCTGCATGGGCGGTAAAAAATTCAGCGAGCGCAAAATGGCACTTATCGCTTAACGGCAGCACCATCCTGGCCCTGTTTAATTCTACCAGCGCCGGATTTTTTTTGTATATCAGCCTGTACGCGGTATAAGGCCTTACGATGAACCATACGGCATATATTAAACCGCAAAGCAGCATCATAAATAATACTATTTTTACAAAAATATTCTTGACCGGTATGGCCCTGGTCATCGGCAAAAGGCTTTTGTCCATGCTTCCTTCTACGCGCGAGCCTGCCGCGCAGAGCCCTATAGCGGAAATAACAAAAAATAAGATCGCATTAGAGGTAATATGGAAATTAAAATCAAACAGGCTA
>JAPLLL010000041.1:0-3940 GCA_026387595.1 Candidatus Omnitrophota bacterium | reverse complement strand
ATGCAACAGCATTGAAAGCATGGCCGCGGAAGCGCCTATACCGACCCCTACGGCTAACGGGTCGTGCCTTTTTGAAAATATCCTGACAAAGAAAAATATATAAAATCCGGAAACTAACAGAAACATCGCCGTTCCAAATAACCCTGCCTCTGAAATAAATTCCAGGATATCGTTATGCGCATGGTTCACATAATTTTTCTGTAAAAAACCTTTTGGCTTAAAATTTTTGTCGTAGACGAATTCGAAAGCCCCGGTGCCTATACCGAAAACGGGGTATGTCTTGATCATCTCGATCGTAGTATCCATAAAGACCCTGCGCTCTTTAAAGATCATATGGCTAAAGCGCGTGTCTGTTCCCAGGCCTTTAGAAAATCTCTCATTTATTTGTTCGGGCGCTTTTACCCATACAAGCATCATCGCGGTAAATATTATAACCGAAATAAGCACAATGTTGCCTCTCTTTGTCAGGCCTGTTGCCACCACAAGAACCGAAAAAAATAAAAGCGCAAGAAAAAATGAAATGATAGCCCCCCTGCAAAGGCTGTAGAAAACAGCGCTTGCCATTATGATGAGAGCAAATGTAAAAAGCCATATCTTATGCGTAAATGCCAGGGCGATGCCCTTTGAGATGCTTGCCTTGTCAAAGCCTTTTACGGCTTCTCTCAGGAGGGGAAGGCGGCTGAATATGAAGCCGAGGGTGATAAAAATGAGCATGTTCATATAATTAGCGAAGTGGTCCCGGCTGGGGAAAGAGGAAAAGAAATCTCTGTTTTTTCCTTCAGGCAGGGGACTTACCCAGAATATCTTCTGCGCACCGGATAATTTCTGGATCAAGCCCAGGAGCGCCAGGCAAAAGCCGATAAACACCAACGCATAGATCAGCCGTTTAAGCCTGCGCCTGTAAAAAAAATTATTTAAAACCGCATAGAACAATACAGCGTACATGATTACCTTCAACAACTCCTCTTTCATTTTATACCTGTAGGCCTCGCCTGGCAGGTAAACGCCGTAAAGGAGGCCGTTAGCGTAAACATACTGCGCAAACAGGTATGCAATAAATGCCAGGACCGGCAATGCCCCGGGAACCGTTATGAACTGAAAGTATCCTTTCTTAAGAGAGACGGCGAGCCATGTAAATAAAAGGAGGGCTGTTGCTGACTCCATGACAACAACATGAAAGGGCCGGATAGAGCCGAAAAGAAGAGGGCTCGCTGCCAGGATAAATATAAGAACGGGCTCTACGAGAGAATTAAGCCGTTTCGGCAGGAGCTTTATCGCCAGAAGGCTTTTCGCCATATTTGTCGTAATAGCGGCTGTAGTAGTGATAATACTTGCTGTAGTGAGATACCTTTTGAATGTCTATATCGTTTAATACGACGCCGAGTACGTTCACGCCCACTTCCTGAAGGCACTGTCTTGCCCGCGCAACAACATCCCTGCTTGCGGTGCCGAAACGTATCACCAGGAGCACGCCGTCCACTATCTTGGACAGTATTATGCTGTCTGATATGCCTATGAGAGGCGGGCCGTCAACAACTATTCTGTCAAATTTCCCCTTTGCCTCTTTTATGAATTCCTCCATCCTTGCGGAACCTAAAAGGCCTGAAGGATTTGGCGGGGTCGGGCCGGCATTCACAAAGCTCAAATTATCCACGAATGTCTTTTGTATCACCGAATCCAGCGGGATGTTTCCTGTGGTAAGGTAATTACTCAGCCCGGTGGAATTTTCAATTTTAAAACTATGGTGTATGGTCGGACGCCTCATGTCAGAATCCACCAGCAGGACCTTGTTGCCGTCCATCGCAAGGGTTACGGCAAGGTTCGTCGAGGTAAAGCTTTTGCCTTCCGACGGTATTGTGCTGGTAACAAGTATGGCCTTTAATGTCTCCGGCGGCGCCGAAAAGACTATGCCTGTGCGTATATTCTTAAAGGCCTCCGCCACCAATGAATCAGGATCGGATTGTACGATTATCCTCTTTTCGTAATCATCTTTTGATTTGTCAGTTATCACTGGTATATGCCCTAAATAGGGGAGCTTTATATATTTCTCTACATCCTCCTGGCTCCTGATAGTGTTATCCAGATAATCCAGGATGTACACAAGGCTAAAGCCTATTACCGCGCCCAAAGCGGCGCCGCCAAGGATACCCAAAAGCCTTTTCGGGCCAATAGGTTTGGTGGGGATCTCGGCGTACTGGAGCACCCTTATATTGCTGAACTGCAGCTTTCCGGCAAGCTCCGCACGCAGGTTGTCCACTATCTTCTGCGTTTCTATTCCTATCTTATCGTCCACATATCTCAAATCCTCTTTCAGTTTAAGTATTACGGGGTGCATTTCCTTATATTTTGCGGAAAGGGACTTGATCTCGGCCTCAATGGATGATTTTCTGGCCTTGAGCTGCCTGATGATCGGGTCGTTTGAAACAGAAGGAAGCGATTCAATGACGTCTTTTTTGGAAAGCTCCTGAAGCTGACCGTAGACGGTGTGCATCTGTATCTTTTCGCTCTCCTGCGGCAGCCACTTCAATATTTCTTTTGAAAAGTACAGCTTGGAGGTAACGCTCTGCTTTATGTAGATATCCGTAAGGGAGTTTGCTATCTGTGTACAGAGTTTCGGGTCGGTAAATTTTGCGCTCAGATTCACGACCTGCGTCTTGGGAACCCTTTTTAACTCGATAATATCCTGGACCTTTGTAATGGCATCACCGGAGACAGCGTCTTCTTTCGCAAAGTAGTCATATTTTTTGGTAATATCGAGTTGCTTTATCAGCTCCTCTATCAGGGGCCTGCTTTTTATTATAAAAAACTGGGTCTCTATATAATCCGCGTAGCGGGAGCTGTCTTCCAGTTCAACGGCAGCGGCGCTTACCTCGGGGCTTGTGATGATGTTTGATTCCTTGCCTACCAGGATTTGAACGGTAGCTTCATAAACATTCGGCTGCCTGTAAAAATAAACCGCCGAGAGCACGGTCAGCACCAGGATACAGGTAAGGATAATCTCCTTCCTTTTCATGATCATGGTCATATAGTCCGCGAATGTCTTCTCCTCGTCGACGTTTATTTCTTTGACCGGGGACAAGGCCGCATTCGGGACTAACGTATGATCGTGTTTCAGTATCGCCATTACACCGCCTTTTATTCTACCAGAAACTTTCCGGCACCATGATCAGATCGCCGGGCTGCAGCATTATATCGTTTTTCTTCCCGTCTATGATCTCGCGGGTATCGACAGTGATTGTTGTTTTATTGCCCTTTTCTATCCTTATTATCTTAACGCTGTTAGTCGCTGCCACGTTTGTAAACCCGCCGGCCATCGAGATTGCCCGCAACAGCGTTATGGGTTCTTCTGAAGATAGCTCGTAATTGCCGGGTTTTACGACCTGGCCGAGTACGACTATTTTTTCCGAATGATATTCCTTGACGTTTATCATTACCTGCGGATTTACAAGATAGTCCTTCTCAAGAAGCGAGACTATTTTATCTTCTATCTCATAAACCGTCATTCCGCCTACCTCTACCTTCCTGATGAGCGGCATATCTATAAAACCGCCTTTTTGTACCTTATAATCACCCGACAATTCTTCTTCGCCGTATATTTTTATCGTGAGGGTATCGAGTGGCTTAACCCTGTATTCGACTTCGTAAGTCTCCCACGCGGGAGGCGTTACTTGTTCGGCCTGGGCCTGTTCAGCTATCGGCTGTTGCTGTTCAGTTGCCGGCTGTTGTTGTTCAGCCTTCGGCTTCTCGGCTGCAGGTTGTTCTTTCTGAATTTGCGGAATTTTCTTCTCTTCGGCGCGTTTCTTCTGTTCGGCTGTCTTGTCCTGTTCCAGCTTTTCCTGTTGCTTTCGTAATTGCTCTTCTTTCAGCGCGGTTTCTTTTTCACCGCGTTTACGCTCTGCTTCCTGCTGCTGTTTTATTTCTTCAAGCTTGGCCTTGTCTT
>JAPLLL010000014.1 GCA_026387595.1 Candidatus Omnitrophota bacterium | reverse complement strand
TTGAAGAAAGCACATTATTTTTAAACAACGGCGACGGAACGTTTAAAGACATAACTTCCTCAAGCGGTATTGGCAAGATCAATTGTATGGCTGCTGCAGCCCTTGATTATAATGATGACGGCTACCTGGACATTGTATGGAGCAGCGGGGTATTGTCCAACAATAAAAATAACACGTTTACCCCGCTCCCCTTAACGGCGATCGGGATACCGCCATCTTATGGAATAGACGTGGGACAGATAATTTCTTTTGATTATAATAATGATGGCTTCCCGGATCTGCTGTTTATCTCATACTCCAACGGGGTTAAGTTAATGCATAATAACGGAGACAGCGCATTTGCTGATGTTACGGAAGCCGCTGGTTTAACAGGGCTTGCGCCATACATGGCTGGAGTTGCCGCGGGGGATTATGATAACGATGGGTATTTTGACATTTTCCTCTCAGGAGAGCGCGGTGATGCGTTATATAAGAATAATGGGAACGGCACATTTACGGATATAACGAAGGAAGCGATTAATATTGAAACGGGCGTAGGCGGTATGTGGTGGGGAACTGCATTTTTTGATTATGACAATGATGGCTACCTTGACCTCTACTTGACAACCGGCGGCCTAGGAACCAATATGCTTTACAGGAACAACAGGGACGGCACATTTACGGATGTCACGGATAGCATGTTCCCGGAAGGGATAGCGCCTAATTGGGCCGCCGCCGCGATCGGCGACATTAATAATGACGGCGCCTTAGATATATACGCGCCGGGCTCATCGTTTACCGGAAGCACCGGCGGCCTGCTTATGAACCAGGTAGGGCTTCAAAATAACTGGATCAAGGTAAAGTTGGAAGGGGTACGGTGCAACAAAGAAGCTATAGGCGCAAGGGTATATGTAAGAACCGGAGGCCTAACGCAGATCAGGGAAGTAAATACCTCGCCAGTAGAAACCCAGCCGGTCCATTTCGGATTAGGACAGGCAAGCGTTATAGATGAGATAGAGGTGATCTGGCCTGATGGGAATGTTCAAAAAATCAACGATATTACCCCGAGCCAGATCCTGACGATCACCGAGATCGTGAACAAGCCGCCCGTGTTTGATCCGGTCCGATTTAAATACGGCAGTACAACGATCGACGAAGGCACGGTAGTATGGTTTTTTATAACGGCGTCCGACCCGGACGGGGACCCGCTTACATATTCGGCAAGCAATCTGCCGGATGGCGCAAAGTTTCAACCTCCCTGGTCGCCGTATTGGACTATAAGAACGCCAAATTTTTACTGGTGTCCGCTGTATGATCAGGCAGGCGTTTACCCGGTAGTATTTACAGCGACTGACGGAAAAACAGAGGCTTCTGAGATAGTTACAATCACTGTCAATGATGTCAATACGGCTCCTTTTTTGAAAGTATACGCCGGCAAAACCATAACCGTGAAGACGGGTGAACTCCTAAGGCTCGGGCTTATTGCATTTGACCGCCAGCTATAACATTTACGGTCAGCGACGGCAGGCTATCTGCCTCTCAGCAGGTAACAGTGACAGTTGAAAGTCCACCTGTCGTGTCGATAGAAATTGAAAGCGCAGGTCAATGGGGGCTCCAGAATGTAAAACTGGGTGAAAAAAGGAATAATATCGGAACAGGTGGTATACCCATACAAAAGATCAAAAATACCGGTAATGTGCCGGTTTTAGTTGATATTGGGTACTCCGCGCCATCGCAGGGCGGGGTAATGCCCGGAACGCAGCAGGGAACGGATACATTTATAATGATGCTAGACAGTGCGGTTATTCCCCCAATCAGTAAGATAAATTTCGGCAAAGTGATACAGCCGGGTGTGGCTGAACCTTTGCCGTTGACATATGGCGCCCCGACAGGGTTATCAGGACAGATCAATGGAATGAGCCTGAACCTTGAAATAAGGGCGTATGCGGCAAATCAAGTGAATAATCCCTCGCCTCACAGTGTAGAATGATGAAGGCTCGGGATCAATTTCACAGACGTAAACGATAGAAATTGAGGAGAGTGAATAAGATGAAAAAGCTGATTATGTTAGCAATGGCAGTGGCGATGGTTGCGGTGTTTCTACCGAGTACGTATGCGGCGGATACTGCGAATTTGCAATTGGATGTGACGTTCAGGATAAATCACCCGCCGGTATGGGTGATCGAGCCGCAGGATGGGCAAGTGGTGGCCGGGCAACAGATTGTTGTCAAGTTATCGGCAGAAGATCCGGAAAGCGGCCAGCTTTCCTACGAGTGCCGATGGTGGCTAAATGGCGTAAGGCAAAATCGCGGATTACCTAATGGTGCTGTTTTCACATGGAAAAGCGCTATGCCGGGGTTTGTGCCAAACCTTACTTGGGATGTGCCATCGGATATCAATCTGAACGATATCCATGAATTTGAATTTCAGGCGTATGATGGAAACCCGGGTACCGGCGGAAACATGATCTCCAAAAAAATTCGTATTACGATACAGCCTCTACCCGTTATCTCCATCGAGCTGAACATAAGTCAGTTAGCGTTAGTCGGCGCGGAGTTGGGCAAAACATATCCGGCCGGCGATGTTGAAATAACGAATACAGGCAACATCACGGTAAATATTGATATCGGCTACGGCCCTCCAAACGACTATGTGATCCAGCCTGGATTGGAACAGGGGCCGGATAGGTTTATTACGATGTTCGGCGATTCTGTGCTTCCGCCGAACGATAGGTTGGCATACGCACAGCCGATCAATCCGGGTGAACAGGCGCCGCTGCAATTTACATACGGCGCGCCTACTCAATTATCGCAACCGGTAACACAAATGAACGCTAATTATGAAATAAGAGCGTACTCAGCAGTTAATCAATAATCCCTCGCCTCACAGCGTAGGACGATAGAGGCTCGGGATCAATTTCACAGAGGTAAACGAGAGAAATTGAGGAGGTGACTGAAATGAAAAGTTTATATAAAAGATTTGAAATTAAAGGAAAGGGGGTGAATAAGATGAAAAAGCTGATTATGTTAGCAATGGCATTGGCAATAGTTGCCATAGCGCTGCCAACGGCTCAAGCAGGTGAGACGGCGAACTTGGGGCTTAGCGTTACTTTTGCTCCCCCGCCGGAACCGCTTACGATATGGACAGAGCCGGCAGGGTCATTCCAGGTGGAAGCAGGCCAGACATTCCTCTTCAAGCTGATTGGTGAGGATAAAGATGCGGCCGCGGTCACGCTTCAGGAAGCGAGTCTTCCTCGATGGATTCATAAAACACAGGAGACTGCTTATCCGAATCGCATTGAGGCGGAGTTTGAATGTGCGCCCCAGGCAGAAGATGCTCAGGCAGACCCGTACCATGTGGCATTCATTGTCGTAAACGACAGCGGAGAACAGGCGACAATGACAGTTGATATTATAGTGCCCGTGATTCCTGTTATCTCCATCGAGCTGGATTCACCGCATCAGGTGCTAAACAACGTCCAGTTGGGCCAAACGTATCCTGTGGATATCGCGGTCAGGAATATCGGCAATGTGTCTGTAAACGTTGACATCGGCTACGGCCCGCAGGCAGACGTGTTGATACATCACGGATTAGAGCAGGGCATGGACAACTTTATTACCGCATTGGGGGGTACTGTTCTTCCTCCGAATCAAAGGTTGGCGTATGATAAGCCGATCAATCCGGACGAACAGGCGTCGCTGGAGCTGATTTACGGAGCGCCTACAGCAGTATCCATAAGCGGCGGCGAGCCGTTTGATGATGTGGGTAACGGCATATACGATCCGGGCGAGTTGTTTACAGACTTAAATGACAACGGCCAATTTGACGAGGGCGAACCGTTTATAGACGCGGGCAACGGCTACTGGGACCCGGGCGAAGCGTTTACGGACCTGAACGACAATGGCGTATGGGATCCGGGAGCGTCAGGCCATGGTGTGACGTACGAACTGAGGGCGTATCCGGCGATTGTGCACTAGACCCAAGCGGAGGTCAATAGATGGCTAAAAACACCTCTAACCGGGAGGTATTGTATTCCTCAGAGGGTATGATATAATACTTCCCGGAGAGAGGAGAGGCGTAATATGGCAAAAATAGTCAGATCTTTTGCGGTTATATCGGCCGCTATTTTTTTAATCTGTGAGCTGGCAACAGCAGGCGGGTTAAGCGCTACGCTTGTGGAAGTAAAGCTTAAAAACCTGCAGCCGGGTAAAACTTACAGCGTCCTGAAAGAAACCGGGCAGCAGCTGGTGATCAAAAACACCACCGAAAACATTACTGTGGATATAGGTATAGTTTCCGAGAAACCGGTAAACTATAACCTGGTCCCCGGCTATGAACCCATACCGAACCTATCCTGGGTTGAAATAAAGACCAAAGATTTTAAAGACCTGAAACCGGGCGAGTCCGCCGTAACGGATATTGAGATAAAGATCCCTCCCGACAAAAAATACACGGGTAAAAAATATCAGGTTTATATCTATTCGCACACTGCGGGAAAAGAAACTTTCAGGATGGGCCTGATGAGCAGGATATTAATAGAAACAGGGCCGTCTACCGAAGCGAAAAAATTACCCCTTCAGCGGTAACCCGTATCAAAACTTATATTCAAATCCCGCCTTGACCGACCAAAGACGCACGTCTGGTTTTTGTTCGTAGTCCTTGAACGTATACCGGTAGCCTAATTTTAATTCCAAGTCTTTCTTGAATTCCTTTGAAAATTCCAGCTTTCCTTCATACTGAGTTTCATTCCTGGAGTGGTCGGCGTGATGGTCGTATTTTTTAAACGCGGCGGAGGGGGTAAGCTCCCAATTATTTTTCACCCTGTACGGGAACTTTGCGGCTACTGAATTGCGGCGGTAGCGAAATGACTGAGCAACCGGGAAATCAACCTCTTTATGCAGCAGCTCAACCGACATGCCGAATTTTCTGCGGTCGTCCTCAAAAAATTTGAAATCGTTTTTATTCTGTATGTACCAATTCCGGTAGCTGTTGCCGCCGGAGGTCTCGTAAGAACGCCTCATCTGACCGTACCGGAAAGCAGAATTCAGATAGTTTGTGATCGGGTGGTCGGTATTTACCCACCACCATGTGTATTTGAACTGAAGATTGTCGTCCCTGTCATCGTCTTCCGAATCCTTGGTGTCATTTTTGCCCTGTTCGTAAAATCCGCCTAATTCCGAAAAATACGGCAGCTTTAATTTATAAGAGGAAAGGATGTTCCAGGTGTTTTCGATACGGTCCTCGGTATTTTTCTGCTCCACGTTCTGAAACTTATAAGAAGGTCCTATCTTTAGGCGTTCATCCAGAAATTTTACCCAGCCGCTTAATTTTGTAAAGGCCTTTAACTGGTCATTTCCTCCTTTGTCATAGTCGTAATTTATAAATCCAGCCTTCCAGTGCAGGGCCCATTTATCATCGCGATCGTTAAGGCCCAGTCCCAGGCTTGCATTACTGCGCTCATAACTTGAAGAAGATATGACTGTATAATCTTTCTCCGAAACCCCTGCGTCCAGGTCCAGCTTTAAAGCACCGGCATCAAAATTTTCAAATGTGTGGTCAAATCCAAAACGGTATGAATCAGAGGTAAAATCCAGGTTGTCCGTTGTGTCGTAATCTTTATGATAGCGGCTGTAGGCAATGCTGTATTTTGTAGTTTTCGAGAGTTCCTGCCCGAACTTAGCATAAACCCGGTAATAATCAAGGTTGCCTGAAACATCGCGTTCCTCGGTTGTGTCTGTGGAGGAAATGTATCCGGTGTCAACCGTAGCTGCAATATTATTCTGGACCGCAAACACGGAAGGGGCACAGCTTACACAGATTAGAAACAAGATTACGCAGATCAGACGTATCATAGCGTTAACCTTATCACACCGATTGAAAACTTTCAAGTCCGAAGAAACAACGTCATTGCGAGGAGCGAAGCGACGAAGCAATCTCTCTTTTTTGAGATTGCTTCACCCCTTCGGGGTTCGCAATGACGCGAAAGACGTTTCTGTATTGACGGGATATTTTGACTGTGGTAAACTAACGGCTATGCGAATAGCGGTCTTAGGGGACGGCGGGTGGGGCACTACCTTAGCCGTTTTGCTTAATAAAAAAGGGTATAATGTCACCTTGTGGGGGGCCTTTCCCGAATACGTCAGGATTTTAAAGGCAAAACGGGAAAACAAGAAATTCCTGCCCGGTATAAAGCTGCCGTATACTATAATATTAGAGCATGATATAGGCACTGCCGTCCGCAATAAAGATATCGTGGTCCTTGCGGTCCCTTCACAGCATATGCGCGAAGTTTTGAAAAAAATACCAAAATTTACACCCCTGGGGTGTAAACCCCGCCAACCTATTGGTCAAACAAGGCGGGATGGGCCGGTTTATGTAAGCGCGGCTAAGGGGATCGAGAATAAGACGCTTTTACGGATGTCGGAAGTGATTAGACAGGAACTGGGAGATGTGAAGCTTGCCGTATTGTCAGGACCGACAATTTCGTATGAGGTAGCGCGCGGAATCCCGACAACGGCTGTTGTAGCGGCAAAAAATAGCGGAATCGCGAAACAAATTCAGGGAGTTTTCAGCACAGAGCAGTTCAGGGTATACGCCTCAACCGATGTGGCGGGAGTTGAGCTCGGAGGCTCCTTAAAAAATATTATTGCCATCGCCGCGGGGATCGCTGACGGGCTTGGGTTCGGCACAAATTCAAAGGCGGCGCTTTTGACTAGAGGGCTTGTTGAGATCACCAGGCTTGGCGTTGCTATGGGTGCGAAGAAGGAAACGTTTGCCGGCCTCAGCGGATTAGGGGATCTTGTTACGACTTGCATTAACCCGCACGGAAGGAACAGGTGGTTCGGTGAACAAGTAGGAAAAGGAAAGTCTCCGAAAGCGGTGTTAAAAGAAACAGAAATGGTAATTGAAGGTATCCCCACAACGAAGTCAGCTTATAGCTTAGCGAAGAGGTACAGGGTTGAGGTGCCGATTACGGAACAGGTTTACAGCGTTCTTTACAAAAATAAATCGCCAAAGGCTGCGGTAAGGGAATTAATGTTGCGGCCTAGGAAAAAAGAATAAGGTCCCTCGGCCCGAAATGAAAGACAAGGGGGCTTCCCTCGTTGCCTGATGTGAGCAATGGCAACTCGGGACTTCGCGGGACGAATTTTCCTGGAGTGAAATTTTGAAAATTCGCGGGGCGTGGCGCAGTTCGGTTTAGCGCGCTTGCTTGGGGTGCAAGAGGTCGGTGGTTCGAATCCACTCGCCCCGAGAGTTCTCCCGCCTAAGCTAGACTTTACGCAACACATGGCGGGATCTCGCCATAAATAGCGGGAAATGAAGGCGTAGGCGGGAAAATCTTACTCCCCCGACCAAATTTGCATTAATTTTACCTAAGCAGCAAATTTGGTCCCGAGACGCCATCGAGACAACATAATAGGCGGCGAGGGATTACAAGAGAGCATATGACCAAAAGTTTTACGCTCATTGAGTTGTTGATAGTAATTGTCATAATCGGTATCCTGGCAAGCCTGGCAATGCCAGAGTATAAAAAGATCGTGACACGAGCCCAGAATGTTGAGGCTATGCAAAATTTAACGGCGATCACAGGCGGCTTGGAAAGATACTTGCTGGAAACTGGAAGATTTCCGGATGATCAACGTCCCGACGTTCCCATACCGTCGGCAGACCAAATAGGTATTAAGGTGCCTACTGAAACAAGTGAAGGTTCTCATTTTTGGTACGCATATGTAGTTTCAAGTGCCGGTAACCCCCAGCTTGTATCTCTATCTGCCCAGAACAGAAGCTACAAAAATGATCCGGCTGCCTTTCCCAGCGGTGCGGTTTTTCAATATGAGGTTAAATACTGGTACAATCAGCCGAATGATCCGATCTATGGCTTCGGGCCCGGGCAAGCCGTTGGAAGCGGCTGGTATAAGTATTTGAGCAGGTGTATCTTTATCAGCACAACAGAATTCAGTCATCAAAAGGGATGGACCGATTAAGAGCAGGTTTTATTCCAGAGGGAAAAATGAACCCAGCCCCTCCTATGGAGGGCAACTGGGGAAGCAGGAGGGGCTGGGTGGAAAAAATAAATATAGGACTCATAGGTTTTGGCACGATCGGAAGCGGAGTGGTTAAGGTCCTAAGGGAACGCAAGGCAGCGCTTAAAGATCTAGCAGGCGCCGATATTAAGTTAAAATATATCTGCGACAAGGATCTTACGTCAGACAGGGGCGTTAAAGTCGACAAAAAAATATTAACCAAAGACGTAAAGAAGGTTTTAACCGACCCGCAAGTCAACATCATAATCGAACTTATCGGAGGCATACACCCGGCAAAGGAATTCATATTAACCGCGTTGAAGAACGAGAAAGATGTTATTACCGCGAATAAAGCGCTTTTAGCGGAAGAAGGCGAAGAAATATTCAGAACCGCAAAAAAATATAACAGGCAGGTCAGATTTGAGGCAAGCGTAGGCGGCGGGATCCCTATTATTAAGGCGCTTAGCGAAGGCTTTGCCGCGAACAAAATAGAGACTATTTACGGGATCATAAACGGCACTTCCAATTATATCCTTTCCCGCATGAGCGATGAGGGGTGTGATCTTAAGGTCGCGCTCAAGGCCGCGCAGAAAATGGGTGTTGCAGAGGCAAACCCGATCCTGGATCTAAACGGAAAAGATTCGCTTCATAAATTGGTCATATTGGCAGGGCTTAGTTTCGGGGTATTTCCTGAAATGCGCCAGGCGCATTGCGAAGGTATCCTGAATATCGAGGCGCGGGATATAAAATACGCCAAAGAAATGGGTTATGCGGTCAAGCTGCTTGCGATCACCAAACGGGTGAATAATGAGGTTGAATTGCGGGTACACCCCACACTGGTCCCTGAAACGCACTTGTTGGCAAACGTAAAAGGCGTGTATAACGCGATCTATGTAAAAGGCGACCTGGTCGGAGAAACGCTTTTTTACGGCAAGGGCGCAGGCAAATTTCCTACTGCAAGCGCGGTTGTTT
>JAPLLL010000061.1:1391-2971 GCA_026387595.1 Candidatus Omnitrophota bacterium | reverse complement strand
CGGGGATCAGTTGTCATTAGCATAATCTTCTCCCGCTGGTTCATGTAGAGGAGTCTTATTCGCCTTTCTTCCCTGTTATATATTATTAAAAAGGAAAGTCAAAATTAAACGGGCGTTGAAATGGGGGGTGAAATTTATTGGATCGCAACTTGCCAGCCGAGGAGTCCTGTGATAAAAAAGCATAGGTGTTAACGATGAATATCGAACAGTGGTTGGAACAATTCGGATACCTCGCGGTTTTTATCGGAGTTTTTTTCGAGGGTCCGCTCACGCTGGCGTTGGCCGGATTTCTGGCTTATCAGGGCTATCTGAGCATAATTGCGGTTTTGCTTACGGCGTTTATCGCGACCTTTCTGTATATTGAGATCGTTTTTTTTATCGGCATGGGTATAGGCAGATATTTAATGAACCGTTGGCCGGTTTTCCGCCGATATTATGGGCGTATTTCAGCGCTGTTGGAACGGTATGAAAAACTTTTTATTCTTTTTTTCCGTTTCGTGTACGGCGCCCACACCTTTGCGCCCCTCGTGGTTGGCATGGGACGAGTTAAACCGGCGTATTTCACCATGCTGAATACCCTTGGCGCGGCGATTTGGACGATAACTCTGTTCCTTATCGGCTATTTCTTTGGTCATGTCTTTAAAATGCTGATCGAAGATATTAAGCATTACGAGAAGCTTATTGCGCTTTTCTTGGTTGCAGTAATGCTTGTTTATTATTTAATTCGGCGTCTGATTTGGCGGAAAATGGTTGTGGATAAAAATTAACCGCCGCGCGGTTTGAGTTGGTTCGTAATCGCAAGATGTTTCCGTAGTGTCCTCCTTCACCGGACTGAACTGATAAGAAATCGCTTTTCAAGTAGATCTGGATGAAAATGAATTTAGAAACAATTAATAATTCAAAATAAGCCTCATTTTATTATGCCCAATTTTATATTAGTTATTTTATTGCCCAGCATTATTTCGTCCTTCAGTCCCTATTTTGCTCTTAAAACGATTTGAAATCCTGGGGCATGGCTGAACAACTCCGGGTGGTTTTGAGGGCGTACAGGTATTTTTACGAATTTTTCAGGGGCATATCGTGCGGGAAGGATCAAAAGATTTTTTTACAAGATTTATAAAAGATTAAAGCCTGCGGAGAGTGAGGGGGAGAGAGATTATAAAATTATCAAAGATAATCCCGGTTGATACGCCAGCCGACGTATATTCCAACCATACTGCCGATACCACTAAGCACAAAGCCGGTAACAAATCCAATTTTGCTTCCCAGCCACCATCCAATCCAGCTAAAGATCGTCATGCCGACAAAAATGCATAATTTTTTCATATCTTGTTCTTGCGATAACGGTAAACATGATCTATTAGAGCAAACTCAGACTATAAAATAAAGAGGATTTATTCGATATCGCCGTTTATGTGGGAAGGAGAGTAGACGTTTTGAGCATATAAACGGGGGCAGGTCAATGTCGGTTTTTCCCAATGTCAAAGGCATCATCGACGTTTATGAAAAAAATATGAAAAGAATATTGACACTGCATCAGAAAAAAAATTGCTGACCAGATGTGGCGTACTCTGTTCGCA
>JAPLLL010000061.1:0-1326 GCA_026387595.1 Candidatus Omnitrophota bacterium | reverse complement strand
GTGCCACTGTTTTGAGTTTCGACTTTTTGGAAGTTCGGAATATCGGAACGGGAAGGCGCCAACACTTGGGACGATCCGAAAGTCAGAAGACCTGCTGGATCCGGTAGTAGAATAAGGAATCTGATGGAAAAGGGTTCCGGCTGACCATAATGGTTTGCCGGAACCCTTTTTTTATGCGCGGTAAAAAAACAAAAAAAAGAAAGGAGGGACGATGAAAAAGAAGAAACAGACCGTAATTGCGTATCGCAGGAGCTGCAAGGCGGAAGGAACGGGATTGTCTCATTATATCTTAATGGACAAGAAAACAAAGAAGTGAGCAATCACGAAACAGAAATGCACCGCGTGGCGGCCCCATCACGGGGCCGCTACGCCAACTCCGGCAATGGACAGTCTTTGTGTCCCATTGACATCGGACACGCAAAGCACATCGCGCTCATCCCTCCTGATACGGCATTCTGGGCCCTGGTTCCAAAGGACAGACTTATTGACACCTTAAGCAATCCTGAGTTTCTTTCAACCTGCCGCCGGAAAACTGCTCAGTTTGCTGAAGAGATGCATGCGCTCCGTTTCGGTCTTAAACCCTCCGCAGTTTACTTCAACGCGACCGAACGCTGTAATCTCAACTGCGCTTATTGCTACATCCCAGCGAAAATGCGCCGCAGCGGGAAACACATGTCCGCGCGGAACATTATCGACGCGCTTCACCGGCTCAAGGCATATTTTGACAAGACAGTCCCTAAAGGCGTGAAACCGCAGATTGTTTTTCATGGCGCAGAACCTCTTCTTAACCGCGATGCTATCTTTGCCGCTATAGAAAAATACGGACGTCAGTTTCGTTTCGGGATTCAGACAAATGCAACGCTGCTTGACGGCGATGCTATTACGTTCCTCAAGACCCACGGGGTTGGAATCGGCTTATCCCTGGATGGTCATACCGCGGCCATTTGCGACCGGACCCGCGCGACATGGAAAGGAATCGGCATATTTGATCGGGTGGTCAAAGCCATGGATGACCTGCGCGGTTACGATAGTTACAACGTCATCTGCACAATAACGCGCAAAAACGTCAGGCATCTCACGAGAATCGTCGAATTCTTCCACGCTCACGAAGTGCCGGCGTGCATGCTGAATATCGTGCGTTGCACACTCCCATCTTCGCGGGATGTAAAACCGTCTGATCAGACGGCGGCGAAACATTTCATCGCGGCGCTGGACCACACGTATGAGTTATACCGGAAAACGAACCGCAAGTTGGTTGTCGCTAATTTCGCAAACGTGCTCGTGAGCATCATTGCCCCGACCGCCCGGCGTCTGATGTGTGATATT
>JAPLLL010000068.1 GCA_026387595.1 Candidatus Omnitrophota bacterium | reverse complement strand
GAGGAAAGGGCTGGGTTCATTATTTTACCTCCAGGCCGGGGAATAGTTCTTTAAATTTAGCCCTTGTAAATTCCTCAACTTCTTTTCCAGTAGATAACGAAAGAGCCTTTTCAGCCACCTCTTTTGCGTATGCAAGAGAGGTTGTCCTTATTATTTTTTTTATCTGCGGTATGATAGCGGGCGATGTGCTGAACTCATCAAGGCCCAGGCCTAAAAGCAAAAGCGTAAGCTCCGGATCGCCTGCCATCTCGCCGCACATCCCGACCCAGATGCCCGCCTTGTGGCCGTTGTCGATTATGTTTTTGATAAGCCTTAAAACACCCGGGTGAGCCGGCTCATACAGGTATGCGATCTTTTCATTCACGCGGTCAACAGCAATGGAATATTGTATAAGGTCGTTTGTGCCTATGCTGAAAAAATCCACTTCTTTGGCTAAAAGGTCGGAGATCATGGCAGCGGACGGCACCTCGATCATGGCGCCTATTTCCATTTTCTCATCGAACGCAACATTCTTTTTCTTGAGCTCTTCCCTTGCCTCGTTCAGCAGGGCATTGGCCTGCCGCAGTTCTTCAAGGCCTGATATCATGGGATACATAAGCTTTAATTTACCGTGCACGGATGCCCGCAGGATCGCCCGGAGCTGTTTCTTAAAAATATCCGGACGGGCAAGGCAGAACCGTATGGCGCGCCAGCCCAAGAAAGGGTTCATTTCCTGCGGCACCTCAAGGTGCGACAAAAATTTATCTCCGCCAAGGTCCAGCGTCCTTATGACAACGGAATGCGGCGCCATTTTCTGCGCGACTTCTTTGTAGGCCTCGTAATGTTCTTCTTCAGTGGGCAGGTCAGGCCTGTTCATATAAAAATATTCGGTCCTGTAAAGGCCTATGCCATGGGCGCCGTGGTAAATTATAGAAGGCACCTCTTCGGGCAATTCTATATTGGCGGCTATAACTACCCGGTGATTATCCGTAGTTTCGGCAGGAAGATCC
This sequence comes from Candidatus Omnitrophota bacterium, assembly GCA_026387595.1. Classification (GTDB taxonomy): domain Bacteria; phylum Omnitrophota; class Gorgyraeia; order JABMQH01; family JABMQH01; genus JAPLLL01. The sequence goes on along the minus strand of JAPLLL010000068.1, from coordinate 3,324 downwards.
CTTAAGCCCAGCAGGCTTCGCTCATATTCCTCGAAACCTTTCTTTTCAAGTTCATAGGCGCGGATAGCCTCCTGCGTAGGATGCAATATCACTATGCCCTTGTTCCCGTCCACGATTATAAAATCCCCGTTCTTTACCACTGATGTCACTTCTTCAAGCCCGACCACAGCCGGTATCTCCAGGGATTTTGCCATAATTGCGGTGTGGGACGTCCTGCCTCCGATATCAGTGGCAAAGGCCGTCACGGTTTCTTTATGCATGGATGCTGTATCCGATGGCGAGAGGTCATACGCTATGACTATTGAAGGCTCCTTAAGCTGCGGCATGGCGACATGTTTTACGCCGGAAAGATTTTTAAGTATCCGCTTACCTACATCATTTATATCGCTCACCCTTTCCCGCAGATATTCGTCGTCTATTTTGGAAAATGCCTTTATATATTTCTTTAAGACGTCGTGAAAAATATAATCAGTTGACAGGTTCTCCTTCTTTACCCTTGTCACAACTTCATCTATCAGCATTGTATCTTCAAGGACCAGAAGATGCGCGCTGAATATCTCCCCGTGTTCAGAACCTATTTCGCGGGAGATCTTATCGCGTATCTTCGAAATTTCCTGTTTTGTCCTGAGCAGGGCTTCCCTGAAACGTTTTATTTCGGCTGCGGCGTCCTCGGGCAATATGGGTTTTTTTGTTATCTGTCCGACTTCCTGGCTGTCGAACAAAAAAACCTTGCCTATGCTTATACCCGGCGCTGCCGCAATACCTTTTAAGATGCGCTGTCTCATGGCTTAGTCTATTTCTCCAAGTATCAGCTTTTCCAGTTCTTCAAGGGCCCTCTGGGCGTCTTTCCCGTCAGCCTTTATATGTATCTGGCTTCCTTTTTCAGCCGCCAGCATCAGGATCCCCATTATGGATTTGCCGTTCACTTCCTGGTCATCCTTTGTCACGGATATCACGCTTTCAAACTTATTTGCTATCTGTACAAACAGCGCCGCAGGCCTGGCGTGCAGGCCCTGTTTATTTTTTATAGTTAGTTTTTTTTCTACAACCATAGTCCACGAATTATTTTATGCCGAGGGATATATTTCCTCCCCAGGCTTGTTTTGGATCCAGCGAAAACCGCCAATGGAACAGGAGACAGAGACCCTGGAACGTGCGTTCCAGCCCGCCTTCAGAGTCGGAAACGGTCTCAATCGGATAAAACCATGCGCCTGCGGCCTTGTCGAAAGAGTATTCAAGTAGCACGCCGAACCATTCATCCCGCACCTTAAAACTGTCCGCGGCCGCGGATTCTCCCGGCCGGACAAGCGCCTTATCCCACAGGGAAAAATTTGATTCTGAGCCGAACCACAGGTCAGCCTTCCGGGCCGAAATATTTCTTATTTTATATGAAACGCTCAGGGCCGTTTTTTTCGGCTCTATCTTTATCGCCTTTTCCACCTGGATATCCGCTGTTGCGCTCTCAAGCAGAACAGTTATGCCTGCGGAGCTTTTGGTTACCTCGCACTTATAAGGCCTCACCGCAAAACCGCCCAGGTCAGCAAATTTCACTTTTGAAAAATCGGACGCATTTGCCCCTGACGAGAAAAAATGATCAAGGAAGCAGGTCTTCCTGTGCCAGTCATAATTCAGCAGTTCGTTTAAGTTCTTTTCCTTAACATTTATCGCATCGTGTATACTGGCTATACCGTTTGTTTTTACGGGCGCTGAAGCACCCGAGTTTAGCCCCTGCAGCTTTTTATGATACGCCTCAGGCCTGCGGGCCAGCGTATTGACCAGGTTTAATGATTTATCCCAGTAATCTATTTCGGCGACAGAGCCGCCCTCTCTTGGGTTGATGCATACCGCCAGCGAGCCGTTCTCAGCAATAACATCGTCAGTCCCATCCTTGTCTATATCTTTTATGTTCACTTTAAGAGGGCTCTTTGATTTTTCAAGCCCGGCAAGTATTTTATCCGCCTCTATAAGATTGCGGTATACCGCGGCCCTTAAATGGTGCAGGTACAGCCCGCCGAATACGCCGTGCCAGTAGGCGCAATTACACTGGGCCCTGTACAAGGCAGCAAGCGGTTTTTTGCTCCCTGAATCCGCAACCTTGTCGCTTATATAAAACATCCGTTTCTGCATCCAGTTTGCTTCCGGGTATTTGACAAGAAAATTCCTGAAATAGCCGCCTGACCATTCAAGCATTTCCGGATAACTTGCGCATGGAAGATATATCCTGCCCATGGGCGCATATTTTTCCATGTATTCAGAGGGCCATAAAACATTTATCCAGTCCGAATTATCCTCAAGGGCCTTAAAGAAACTCTCAAGCCACCCTTCTTCATAAACCCATTTATATGTTTTGGGCCACAGGCCGAATTTTTCTCCGTCATCCCCGAACGTCACTACCCTTGAACCGTCAGGCGTTGCCTGGGACCTTAAATAATTTATGGTCTCGCTTGCCAGCTTGAAAGGAAGGTTATATCTCAGCTTTTTGGAAGAAGGGAAGATAGCAACCGTATGGCCTTCTTCTTCTGTAAGATAATAACCCAGTATTTCATCTGCTTTTTTACCTGCAAGTTCGAAATGCGAATCATCCACAAGCGTATACTTAAGTCCTGCCTGTGAAAATATCCTGGCAAGATACGGCTCCCACACCCTTTCGGCAAGCCATATCCCTTTCGGCTCGAATCCTGTATGCTGCCTGATAAAATCCGAATGCATTTTTATCTGGCCCAGCTTATCCCTGTCAGGGATAAGGGGTAATATCGGTTCATAGTAACCCCCTGACACCATTTCAACCTGGCCTTTTTTTACAAGCCTTTTTAAAATATCAAGGAATTCCGGCCTTTTTTCTTTTATCCAGTCAAGGAGGCAGCCGGAATAATGAAGCGCGGCCTTTATCTTCGGGTGTTTTTCCAGCACCTGCACGAACGAAAGATACGATTTATTATAAGCCTCTTCGAATACGCCGTCAAAATTTCCCACCGGCTGGTGGCAATGGATGATTAATATTAAATTGATCTTATTATTGCTGCCGTTTGGCATGGGGCCTTGTCTTTTTTGATTCGCTTATTAAATTCATTATAACGGATGCCAGCGCTGCGGGATCATGGTGGATGTAATTGCTCTTTTTATCAAGTAAAGACCCTTCTGCTACCTCGCACCCTGTGCCCAGAACAGCCTCTTTGTCTATTTTTAAAGCGGAGGCCCCTTCCTGCTCGTAATTCTTAATGCGCTCCTGCGGGATAGGGTCTTTGTTCACCACGCAATAGTCCACCAGTTTCGGCCCGATATGCGAGGCCAGGGCCTGCAGGTGGCCGCTTGCCGTGTAGTTGT
>JAPLLL010000030.1:2328-2691 GCA_026387595.1 Candidatus Omnitrophota bacterium | reverse complement strand
CTGGCTATGATGCCTACTACCGGCCCTTCTTTTAACCCAAGACCTTTTCTTATTTCTATCTTGGATCTTAGGTTTCGGATGTTAAATTTTTCCGCATCTATTCCCGTGTGCACAAGCGCAACGCGCCGCGGCTCGACCTTAAAATCATTTATAAGGTGCTGCTGGACCGCCTCGCTTATCGCGATAACCTTTTTGCCCCAGCATCCGAAAAGCCGCCTGGACAACCGCCTTTTAAAAAATCCGTGGCAGGTGGATACATGCCTTGCGCCTGTTTTTGCGGACAACCGCTCCCCTATGACCTGGGTAACCCTTGTGTGGGTATGGATAACCTCTATTTTATTATCTTTTATAAACCCGCAGAGG
>JAPLLL010000030.1:366-2232 GCA_026387595.1 Candidatus Omnitrophota bacterium | reverse complement strand
TTCGGCCTCAAGCCGGCTGACAAGCTCCCCTCCGCCTGACGCCGCAAACACATCATGGCCGCGCCGCTCCAGCGCCGCTGCCAGGTTAACGACGTATATCGGTGTTCCGCCCGTCCGCAAATGAGTTGTTAATAACAAAATCTTCATTTTGTTTTTAAAAATCCCGACGCTGCCTCGAGCACCTCTTCAACCGTTATCCGCTTCATGCATCTGTAATTAAAGAGGCAACGCGATTTATAACACGGCGAGCACCTCAGGTCCTTCTTTATGATCACGGCCTGCTCGATCGATGCCAGGTGCCGCCTCGGATCAGTGGGCCCGAAAAGCGCCACAAACGGGATATTTATGGCCGTTGCGACATGTATGGGCGCGCTGTCCGCCGTTATAAAAACCCTGCAGCGCTTCATGAGCGCAGCCAGCTGAGTTATATTCGTCTTGCCGCAGGCGACTATCGGTCTTGCTTTTGTCATGGACGCCACTTTGCGGCCGGCGGCAATGTCTTTTTTAATGCCCGTTATTATGACCCTAACGCCGAACCTTGCGGAAAGTTCGTCGCAAAGTTTGGCGATATTGTTAATGGGCCAGCGTTTCGTTGCCCAGCGTTCGCTTGAGCCTATATTTATCCCTACGAGCGGCTGGGCCTGGCTTATCCAGCTGGACCCGAGAAAATTGTCCGCCCATTCCTCGTCTTCCTTTGAGGGCCAGATCTCCAGGCGTTTATCCTCGGTTGATATCCCGAGAGAATTCAATATCCTCAACTGGTGATCTATCGGCCCTACCGGCCCTTTTATATCTTTTATTCCCCTGTTTAAAAAAAATCCCAGTTTGGTATTCCTGTAGCCGAACCGCAGCGCGGCGCAGCTCAAGAACGCCAGCAGGTGGCTCTTCCTGTTGTTCTGCAGGTCCACCACGATATCCAGATTATGGCGCCTTAAGATACCGGCGACCTTAAGCATCCCGAACAGGCCCCTGTCTTTTCCGTCAAAATCGCACACGATGATGTCATTTATGTAAGGGCAACCCTTCAGGCTGTTTCTCGCCCTCAGCCCCACGAGCACTTTTATGTTCGCGTTCTGGAATTTTTGCCTTATGGCGCGGAGCGACGGGACGGAAAGGATAACGTCGCCTATGGCGCTTATCTTTATGACAAGGACATTTTTGGTATTGAGGGCCTCTTCATACACCAGAAGCGTGTCCCGGCACATCTTTTCCAGGCTGAATTTTTCGTCAACTATTCTTTTCGCCTCTTTTGCCAGGCGCGACGCCAGGTCCCTGTCTTTTAACACCCTGATCATTGCCTCTGCCAGTGACGCGGGGTCTCTCGGTGTGGCCAGGACGCCGTTTATGCCATCCTCGATAATATCCATAACGCCGCCTACCCTTGTCGCGACCACGGGCACGCCGCTTGCCTGGGCCTCTATGATAACCCGGCCGAAACCTTCGGGCACAACGGATGAAAGCACCAGGAGGTCCAGTTTTTTAAGTATCTCGTTCACATCGTCGCGGTCGCCGGTAAATTCGACTATGTTCGCGACCCCGAGCCTGCGCGCCAGAGTCTGGAGCTCTTCTTTATATTTTCCCTTGCCCGGAGGCGCGTCCCCCACGACCAGGACCTTTATATGCGGCATCGCCCTCGCTATTATCGAAACGGCCTTAAGAAAATACGGATGCCCCTTAAGAGGCGTAAGGCGGCCGATGATGCCTATGGTATAATCTGACAGCGGCTCTTTTTTCTCAAGCTCCTTGAATTGATATCTGCCAAGGTCTGCCCCGCGCGGCACAAGGCGTATCCTGTCAAACGGAACGCCGAAATTCGCCATCATGTGCCTGGCCATGACATTGCTTGCAACAATGACAAACCTGCCC
>JAPLLL010000030.1:0-334 GCA_026387595.1 Candidatus Omnitrophota bacterium | reverse complement strand
GTAATATCCGTGGGCAGTCGTGATAAACGCCCTTTGCGTTGCCCTTGCCGCAAAAAATGCGCTCAGCGCCGGGATCCTGCTTCTCGCATGGACGATATGTATATCCTCTTTGATTATGATCTGCCGCAGGGCCCGTATCATCGGGATAATGGTAAAAGGAGATTTCTTTCCGATGGGAAGCTCATAATGCCTGATCCCGAGATTCTCAAGCTGGCGGACCAGCCTGCCGCCGCCGGAGACAATAACGGGCTTGTGGCCGTGTTCCTTGAGCCACTTGGCAAGGTCTATCGTGCCTGTTTCCACGCCGCCTATTTTTAATTCCGGGAGCACCTGG
>JAPLLL010000050.1:12009-12406 GCA_026387595.1 Candidatus Omnitrophota bacterium | reverse complement strand
ATTGCCTTTATCTCTTCATCGATAATGCGCGCGGTTTCGTCGCTATAATCCTTTTCTTCGACAAGGTCACGGCCAAGGAATACAGGGCCATGACTTTGCCCGAGCGTAACGGCGCCGAGGCGGTCGCTCATGCCATAATCGCAGACCATCTGCCGCGCTATCCGCGTGACCATTTCAAGGTCGTTCATGGCGCCGGTAGTAACGTCATCAAAGTTTATCTCTTCCGAGACCCGTCCTCCCAGGATAACGGTAATATCCCCGAGAAGCTCTTTTTTCGATTTATAGCGCCTATCTTCCGTGGGATGCATCAATGTGTATCCGCCTGCCATGCCCCGCGGGATTATGGATACCTTTGTCATCGGGTCAACGTTCGGGATCAGAAGCGAAAGCAGCGCAT
>JAPLLL010000050.1:0-11940 GCA_026387595.1 Candidatus Omnitrophota bacterium | reverse complement strand
TTTCTCGCGTTTTGACATGACCCTGCTCTTTTTCTCGGGGCCCATTATGACCCGCTCGATCGCGTCCTCCATGTCAATGCGCTCAACCGTATTTTTATTCCGCCTTGCGGCAAGCAGCGCCGCTTCATTGCACAGGTTCGCAAGATCTGCTCCTGAAAAAAGGGAAGTCTGCCGCGCGATAAGCTTTAGATCCACAGTAGGATCCAGTTTTATGGAGCGTGTATGCACCTTAAGTATTGCTTCTCTGCCGACAATATCCGGAAGGTGTATCACTATGTGCCGGTCAAACCTGCCCGGCCGCAAAAGCGCGGGATCCAACACGTCGGGCCTGTTGGTCGCGGCTATCAGGATAACGCCTTCCTGAGTATTAAATCCGTCCATCTCGACAAGAAGCGCGTTCAACGTTTGTTCTCTTTCATCATGGCCGCCGCCTATACCTGCGAAACGCTGCCGGCCGACCGCATCTATCTCGTCTATAAATATTATCGCGCCTTTACCGCCCTGTTTTGCCGTGCGTTTTGCCTGCTCGAACAGGTCGCGCACGCGCGAAGCGCCCACGCCCACGAACATCTCGACAAAATCCGACCCGGATATGCTTAAGAACGGGACCCCGGCTTCACCGGCCACGGCCTTTGCAAGCAATGTCTTGCCGCAGCCCGGCGGCCCTAATAAAAGCACGCCCTTTGGAATCTTGCCGCCAAGGCGCTGAAATTTCTTCGGATCCCTTAAGAACTCAATGACTTCCTTGAGTTCTTCTGTCGCCTCGTCAACGCCTGCAACGGCGTTAAATGGATCCTTCATATTATCGGCTGTCGCTAAAAGCGCGCGGGATTTCCCGAAAGACAAGATACGGCCGCCGCCCATCTGGCCTGCCCCGCGGTACATGTACCACAGGAAGAATATGAACAAAAGCAACGGGCCGAATGATATGAAAAGGTTCATCCAAAGCGTGCGGGGCGGTTTTATATCGAAATCCTTCACGGTCTGGCGCAGCAGCCTTACGACATCATCATCCTTGTCCTGTATAGTGACAAGGAACCTTGAGCCGTCCGTAAAATCGCCGCGGACCATGTTTTCGGTAAGCGCCGCGGATTTGATAAAGCGGGTCTTATCGTTTGTGGATAGTATCTCGTAGAATTTCCCGTAGGATATCGGGATCGGCACCTTTTCGAACGAACGCGGCCCCATCTGGAATATATATATTATCCCCAGAAAAATGAGGATCCAGATCGTGAGGTTCCTGCCGTTTTTTGACGGCGGCAGAGCCGGAGGCATTTTGCTCTTTTTAATTTTCTTTTTTTCCATGGCATTTTTTAAAACAGACTTATGTTACCATATAATCTCAATATTGCAAGAATTTTAATCTCAGCACTTTTTTTGCGCGGGTGCCAACCTTTGCGTGATCGGACCTTTTAACGCCGCATACCCAAATAATCCTACCACCGGATATAACAAGCGGAATCCTGTTGCGGTTTTCAAACGGGGCCTTCTCGTCTATAAAAAGCTTTTTCAACTTTTTATAGTGAACCATCCCCAGAGGCTTAATCTTGTCTTTACCCCTGCGAAATCGAACCATCAGTGGAAGTTTTAATTTTCCAAAGTCAAAATATTCCTTATTTTTTGATTCCTTGGATTTAAAATCAGGGGTCCTTTTTGCAAAATCAGCGTAAATACTTTTCTTTATCCCGGGAATTTTTGTCTTGCCGGGTATCTGCAGTTGACAAAGAATATCTGTCAAATCATTCCACACTTTAACTCCATTCTTGGAAAAAACTAAATTTTTCTTGTCCCTTAAGACAATAAGCCCACCCGGCAAAGTCATTGACCATCTCGCATTTTTCTTTAATAATCTGTTCAGGTCCTCCCAATGGCCGTAGGTAACAGAGCTCAAATCACCCTTAACTCTTTTTATCGCCTCCCTGATGATCATCCGTTGAACCGCGGTGTCTTCTTTTAAAAAAGTTTCGCTGAGGCGGATCCCGGCGTCTGCGGCCCTAGCATATTGTTTAAATTTCTTCGCGGCGATTTTGGACAGATATTCATAATCGATCCTCAGGTTCTGGGCTGTATCGGCCAGTATGCGCTTTACATCAGGCGCAAATTCTTTTTCGATGAACGGCAGCAGCTTGAGGCGTATCTTGTTGCGCAGGTAAACCGGTTGCTGGTTGGTGGCATCTTTGCGAAATGAGATTTTACGACGGGACAAAAACCGCAGTATCTCTTTCTTTGATGTCTTTATGAATGGGCGGACTATCTCTATGCCGCCCAGATCCCTTTTCGCAGGCATGCCGCTCAAGCCTAGAAGACCGGAACCGCGCAAAAGCCGCATAAGGACGATCATCCATCGTGTGGGCCAGGGCAATTTTATTTGCTCCGGTTTTTTCCGCAGCCCTCGTAAAAAAATCATACCGCGCAAGCCTTGCTGCATCTTCCATGGAGCGCTTGCTGCTTTTTGCAAGCTGCGGCACGTCTACGGTTTCTATTATTACAGGGATGCGCAATTTTTTTACCAACTTTTTAACAAATATCGCATCTTTTGCGGCATCGGGCCTTATCATGTGGTTCAGGTGGCCCACAAACAGTTTAAGCCCCAGCTCATTTTTAAGGGTATATAGGACGTAAAGCAATGCGATCGAATCCGGCCCACCTGAAACGGCTACCAGTATTTTGTCGCCTTTTCCAAGCATACCTTCATGCTTAAGCGATTCTCTCACGGCTATTAACATTTTTTATTTCCCCTGGCCGGAAGGCCAATAAGGTTTACCCTGGAAATTGTGACTTTCTGTTTTTATCGTGTGACAATAAAATTTGTAAAGCGGCGCAAAATCCCCGGAATATACCTTTGGCCCTGTCATGGTAGCTCCACCGGCGAGATGGGTGGGCCATTTTGTTCCGCTCCCGGCCATTCCCATTTCCACACCGCAACACCGTTCGTTTTTATTAAAGATGCCTTACCTTTGTAGATCGGCGGATAATTTCCACATTCTACTCTTACTCTCTTTGGAAACGCGGAACTTATGACATCTGGCAAAATATCAAGCACAAATATCCTAACCTGCCCCTCCTTTAATTGTAAGTCCCCAAAGTATTGTGGATTACCAAGGCTGTCTCTCCATATCGCCGTGGCAGTAAAGCTAGCCAAGGAACCACCATTCGGAGAATAATCAAACTCAAAGTACATTGTTTTGTATGGAATCGTGACAGTGGGGCCGGTTAATTTGTTTTCCTCACGTTTTACAATATCTTCCCTATCCGGAACTTTACCGTATATGCAATAATAGTTCTGTATCATGTCATTTACAAGTAACTCTAATAAACCCCTTGCCTCGGTTTCTCGGGCCCTTATGACCATAAGCTCAAGTTTAGGAATGGCTAGGCTGGCCAGGATACCGATAATAACTATCACTATCAGAAGTTCAATCAGTGTAAAAGATTTTTTCATTCTCACATGCCCGGCCAAGGTGCTTTGTTTCTCCTGCTGCCCAACTGATCTTTCACAACGTAATAATGATATTCGTAAACCGCGGGCAAACTCCCGCAGTCGATTTTTTGTGGAGGCGGGGAATCATGTACGCTATACCTAATAATTACGCTCTTAACCCCTATTTCGCTGAACCCAATAAATATGATTATATTGTATTCATATATTTCGTTTACGGCAAGATCTGACAACGGTTTATTTGCAGTAGCACGTAAAGTAATCCATCCATATTGTCGCTCGGGTGTAGAAATCCAGTCTATGACAGAAAAAGTAAAATATGCTGTATTTTGAGGAATAGAAACAACCGGGCCATTCAGTTTTCCGTCCGTAGCAACGATTTCTGGAAAGCTGCCATATGCGCTGTAGTACTTTAGCCCGTCTGCGCCAAGCGCGCTCAAAAGATTCATGGCCTCGGTTCCCCGGGCCTTTGACATAATAATTTTATATTGCTGAAGCCCGAACGAGGATATGATCGCAATAATAACTATCACCACCAGAAGTTCGATCAGGGTAAACCCCGTTAGAGATTTTGTTTTTTTACTATTCACGATTGGTATCTCTAACGGGGTAAATGATTTTTTCATATTATGGCCACCTGTTAAGCTCAACCGGGGTCCCGTCTTTCAGCTTCATGTCACACCGGCGATATTTATAAATCGGCGGGAAATTCCCGCATTGGATCTTTTCGCCGAATGTTTCCACGTCCATTATCATGACAGAAGGCGCAGGATTATATTCTATCCAGTATGATAAAGCCTGGCCGGGCTTAATTTGTTCAAACCTGGCTATCTGGCCATTCTTCATAAGAAAACCGCGAAACGAGCCGTTCCCAAAATAACTTAACATATAATCTTTCGTCATGGTCGGAACCGCAACCGTAGGACCGACTAATTTGTCCCCTTTCCTGACTTCGTTAATACCCGGGAACGCCCCATATATGCCGTAATATCGTACAATATCGTTAAAGATAGTCTCTAATAATTGCCTGACTTCCATATCTCTTGCCTTCCACAAGGCTTCTTCAAACTTAGGAAGCGCAAAGCTTGCCATGACCGCAATAATAACGATCACGATCAAGAGTTCAACCAACGTAAATGATTTTTTCATTTTCACATGCCCGGCCATGGTGATTTCTTGTGCCCGCCTACCGTGTAATAATAGCATTGATAAATTGAAGCGTAGCTCCCGCATTTTATTTCTGGTGGTGGTTTAGAAGGGTCCAAGCCCAACCGAGCGAGTACGCTCTTTATGGATATAACGGTAAACTTGATAAAAACAAGTATACCATAATCGTAAGATTTGCCATCTTTTGATGTGGCGGCAAAAGTAATGTACCCCCCTGAATACGGATCCTCAGGGTCAAAATACCAAGGTGTAACAGAAAACGTAAAATTGGCTGTATCTTGAGGAACGGAAACAGTCGGGCCGTTTAGTTTTCCGTCTACAACAGTCATTTCGGGATACTTCCCATATATGCTATAATGCTTCAGCCCGTCCGCGGCAAGTGCGCTTAAAAGATCCATAGCCTCGGTTCCCCGGGCCTTGGACATAATAATTTTATATTGCTGAAGCCCGAACGAGGCCATGATAGCGACAATAACTATCACTATCAAAAGCTCGATCAGCGTAAACCCCGTTAGAGATTTTGTTTTTTTACTATTCACGATTGGTATCTCTAACGGGGTAAATGATTTTTTCATTGGCATCTCTTTTGCGATGAGTATACTACGTCATATCCCTTGTAGCAATCAAATTCACGTCAAGGCCCATGAAATTCCCGGCGATCACATCGCCGGCTTTGACCGGCTTTGTAATTTGAAGCTTTTTTATTGCCAAAGCCGCATCGATGATCTTTGCCTTTGGTATGGGTTTATCAGTGCGCACAGGTATCATTTTTAACGACAAACCTTTTGACAAAACTACAGCAGTAAGCACCCTCTGCGGGTTTTCGATCTCAGAAACCGCATATGGTTCGCCCTTGGGGCATTTATGGCCTTCCACTTTCATAACGCGGCAGTTCTCGATATCTACGGACAGATTACAGCCTTTCGGGCATTCTATGCAGGTCAGTTTTCGATTTTCCATAGTTTTGCTACTTTAAAAATCGCGCGGCAAGCTTCCCGGCCAAATATTTTATTAACATCTTTAACGCCTGCCATTTCCACAAGTTCATTTTCTGGTATCAAGCCTACAGACATTAAAATCGTATCGCAACTGATCTTAGACCCTGAACCAGGGATTTCATTCAGCGCGTCATCGACTTTAACTATATCAACGCCTTCCACCCTGTCTTTTCCGCGAATCTTCGCGATCTTATGCCGGAAGTAGAGCGGTATGCCAAAATCTTTAACACACTGGACCACGTTGCGTATAAGGCCCCTGCTTTCTTTCTGTATTTCAATAACCGCCTTTACCTCTGCCCCTTCCAGCAGGAACCGCCTTGCCATGATAAGGCCTATGTCTCCGGAGCCAACAATAACAACTTCATTTCCGGGTAAAAGTCCTTCTATGTTTATTAATTTTTGGGCAAGCCCTGCTGAAAATACGCCTGCAGGCCGGTCGCCCGCTATATGCACCATCTCGCGCGTTTTTTCCCTGCACCCGGTCGCCATTATAAGCACCTTTGCCCTGATTGTGCTGAGCATGCCGGGTTTTAAATACGTAAGCGTTTTATCGGATGTCAGGTTAACGACAAAAGAACTTAAACTTATTTCTATACCCTTAAGACTGTGTAGTTTTTCTATAAACCGGCCTGCATATTCAGGCCCGGTCAGATTCTCTTTAAAATAGCCAAGCCCGAAACCGGTATGAATGCACTGGTTCAGTATGCCACCAAGGTACTGATCCCGCTCAAGGAGCAGGATATCCCTTACCCCGTTTTCGTGCGCAGCGATCGCTGCCGCGATCCCTGCAGGCCCGCCGCCTACTATTACCAGATCCCTCTCAGTCATCTAGCCTGTCCTTTTTAACGATCTCAGAGCCTGCGCCTCTTTTGGTGACCCTGGTAAGGGGTAACTTTCTTTCCTGGGCAAGTATCTTCATTAACCTTGTTGTGCAGAAACTGCCGTGGCACCTGCCTGCCTGCGCCCGCGTCCTGAATTTTATGCCGTCAAGTGTTTTTGCGCCGCGGCTTATCGCATCACGAATTTCTTTATGGGAAATCATCTCGCACCTGCATACAATATCCCCGTACGATGGGTCTTTTTTAACCAGTTTCTGCGTTATTGAAAACGGTATTGAAAAAAGGTGCGTTATCTCTTTGCGGTGCTTATGGAACAAAAGCTTCCTTTTCAGCGTAAGCCCGTTTTCCCCGAGGAGTCCCCGGACCAGCAATGCAATGGCCGGCGCGGCAGTAAGGCCCGGTGATTGTATGCCGGCAACATTTATAAATCCCGCCGCTTTATCCTCATGCCTGATGATAAAATCTTCGCCGGCAACCGGCCTCAGCCCCGCAAAATAGGCAATGATGTCGCTTTCGCTGATCGACGGTATCATTTTCTTTGCGGCAGTAAGTACCTTTGCCAACCCGTTGTCCGAGGTTGATAAATCGTTTTTATCGTTTATATCCTCTGCTGTGGGCCCTATCATGGGATTCCCGTCCGCAGTTTTTATAACCAGGACACCCTTTGTATCCTTTTGCGGAAGCGGAAAAAGAAGGTGGTTTGTTATGTGTTCGCGCTTTTTATCAAGAATAAATTCCTCCCCTTTGCGCGGAGTGATTTGAAAATTATTGACGCCGACCATCCTGGAGATCTCATCTGCAAACAGGCCTGCACTATTGATAACATACCTTGATCTGAATGTGTCGTTCGGCATATTGATCTCAAAATACCTGTCTGTCTTCAGGATATTCTTAACAGGGTTTGCGGTATGGATCTCTACGCCGTTTCTTACGGCGTTTTCACAAAGATCATATACCAGCCTGTAAGGGCTTATTATGCCTGCGGTAGGCGCATAAAGCGCGGCAACGGCTTCTTTTGAAAGGTTGGGCTCATTTTTTCTTAACCAGGTTTTATCTACGATGGAGAGCCACGGAACTCCGAGCTGTTCGGCCTCTTTTTTTAGTCCTAAAAGCCGGGGGATCTCTTCCCGGGAAAATGCAACGATTAGTTCTCCTGTTTCCTTGAAATCAACGCCGAGCTCGTGGGAGATCTTTCGTATCAGGACGTTCCCCTGCACGCATAGCCTGCCTTTTAATGAGTTCGGGGGATTTTGTGTGCCCGGATGGATAATGCCTGAATTGGATTTTGAAACTCCGAAGCCATGCTCTTGGTCTTTCTCAAGTATGGCAATATTCAACTTATACTGCGAAAGCTCGCGGCCGATAGCAGCGCCTACAACACCTGCGCCGATTATGACTACATCATATGTTTTCATTCCGAGAGGGTGCGTTTAACTGCTTTAAGCCAGCCGTTATAAAGATTTAGCGCAGCGCTGCGCGGCATACGGGGCTTGAATGTTTTGTCCTCCTGCCAGCATTTCCTGATCTGGGCTGTATCTTTCCAGTAGCCGGCCCAAAGCCCTGCCAAATATGCGGCGCCAAGCGACGTGATCTCGATCACCCTTGGCCGCACCACATCGATCCCGAGGATATTTGACTGGAACTGGCATAAGGCATTATTTGCCGCTGCCCCGCCGTCCACCTTCAAGGTTTTTATAGCAAGACCCGAATCCTTTTTCATTGCCTCAAGCACGTCTTTTGTCTGGTAGCATATCGCCTCGATCGCTGCCCGGACAATGTGATTTGCGGTCGTGCCCCTTGTTATGCCGAAAATGGCGCCGCGCGCTTCGGAATCCCAATACGGGGCGCCAAGACCTACCAGCGCAGGCACAAAATAAACTCCGGCGTTGTCTTTTATGCTCCCGGCCATCTTTTCGGATTCGGCTGCTGATCTAAGGATCTTAAGCCCATCCCGCAGCCATTGGACCGCGGCGCCTGCGATAAATACCGCGCCTTCAAGCGCATATACGGGTTCGCCCTTTGGCCCGCACGCAAGCGTTGTAATAAGGCCGTACCTGGATACGGGCCGCTTTTTTCCGGTATTTAACAGCATAAAACAGCCTGTGCCGTATGTGTTCTTGATCGTACCCGGCTCAAAGCATGTCTGGCCGAAAAGCGCTGCCTGTTGGTCGCCTGCTATCCCGCATATGGGGATACCGGCAGGCAGGCCCGCGGTATTTGCGGTCTTACCGAAAAATCCGGACGATCTCTTTACTGCCGGAAGCATCTGCCTGGGGATCCCGAATTCCTTCAGGATATCGCGGTCCCAGTCCAGTTTTTCAATATTAAACAGCATTGTGCGGGAGGCGTTTGTAAAATCAGTCGCGTGTGTTTTACCGCCCGTAAGTTTCCACAATATCCATGCATCCGTTGTGCCGAATAATAATTTTCCCTGCCTTGTCTTTGCCAGTGCGCCGGGGACATTTTTTAATATCCATTCTATCTTGGTCGCTGAAAAATACGCGTCTATGGGCAGGCCTGTTCTTTTTTTGAAGAACTCCGCTTTGCCTTTTTCTTTTTTTAATTTGTCACAGCGGCCGGCTGTGCGGCGGCACTGCCAAACTATCGCATTATAAACGGGCTTACCCGTATCTTTGTCCCAGATAACAGTTGTCTCACGCTGATTCGTGATGCCGATTGCGGCTATGTCAACACCTTTTACCTGCGAAATAACTTTGCGCACAGAATTGCTTACACTTTTCCATATCTGCTGAGGATCATGTTCAACCCAGCCCGGCCTTGGAAAATATTGCGCAAATTCCTCCTGAGCGCTTGCTCTTCTTTTCGCGGTTTTATCATAGAGAACGGCCCTGCTTGATGTCGTGCCCTGGTCTATCGCCAATATGTATTTCATAGGTATCTCCCCTAAATCCTTTTTTCAACCCATTTCAGGATATCGCCGAATACCTTTTCTTTGTCCAGGTCGATTGAAAGCGCGTGGCACATCTGCGGATACCGGATCATTTCTTTGCCGCTTGCTTGTAAGCCCCCGAATATATTTTGGGCGGCAGCGGGATCGATTAATCGGTCATATTCACCCGCAACTAAAAATAGAACCGGAGTTCTGATATTATCTTTGATGGCCGTTGCCTGCCGGCCGGCCAACGCAATATTTAAAAGCAGTCTTGGCGTGGCAAGCCTGTATTCCCTGCTATCGTTATCCATCAGTTTTTGATACTTAACATCGCGCGTGCACATCATTGAATTAAACGGCACACTGACCCGTTTTTTAGGATTAATAATCAGTAAGGTAAAGATCTTCAGGTATCCCAAGAACCCAAATTTTAACCTGCTTTTAAAAGCCGGCGAAATACAAATAAGCCCGTTAAACAGATTGGGATTTTTAGCTGCGGTTAAAAAAGAAATAAGAGCGCCCATGCTTTCGCCCAGGAGAAATATTTTTGCTCCGCTGTTTTCCCGTTTTATTATTTCATGAAGAGATACGATATCCTTCAGGTAGGTATCAAATGAATCGATATGGCCCCTTAGATCTTTTGTCTCGCCAAAACCCTTGAGCTCTATGGCGTAGGAAGATCTTTCGTAGTGCAGAAAAAAATCGGCAAGGAATTCCCATCTGCCGCTGTGGCCGCCAAGGCCGTGGACTAAAAGAAATACCGCCTTAGGAGAGCGGCATTCCCATTTTCTGTAAATGATGCCGGCCTTAGCATCATTGTAAAGCGCGGGTTCTGATATGACTGCCTCCAATCCCTCGCCCTCGATATTAGGTCACAAGAGGGGCTCGGGATACTAATTTTGCTGAATATGTGAAATTATGGCAAAATTAGTACCGGCGTGTGGATTTGAACCACAGACCGAGCGGGTATGAGCCGCTTGCTCTTCCAGGCTGAGCTACGCCGGCCTACGCTTACTTCTTAACTATTCATGTGCCAAGTCCCGCGAAGTCCCGAGTTGCCATTGCTTACATTCGGCAACGAGGGAAGTCACCCTTGTTTCGCATATGCTGTGACGAGGGACATTGATTCATGTGCCAAGTCCCGAGGCTTTGAATTTTTCATGCAAGCCGAGGGGCGCCGGGCATATTAGTCTTCTAATCATAATACATTAATATCACGAAAAGTCAAGGCGGGACTTTATACATTCGCGGCCAGTAACTGCGCCATATATATTGCGGGTGGACAATGGCCGCTCAGTATTAGCCCTGGTGAAACTTAAGGGCTTTATCTGCGGTGGCCTTCCAGAATGCCTATAAAAGCGTCGGTTACTTCGGGGTCAAATTGTTTTTCACGGCTTGCCTTCATCTCGAGCACCGCCTTTTCCATGCTCATGCCGGGCCGGTATGCCCTGTCCGAGGTCATCGCGTCAAATGAATCGGCACAGGTAAGTATGCGCGCAAGAAGAGGTATATCTTTGCCTTTTAAACCGTCCGGGTAACCCCTGCCGTCAAATCTTTCATGATGGTGCCTTATCGCAGGCATGCCTTTATCAAGAAACTTCAGGCTTGAAAGTATATCAACTGCCCGCAAAGGATGCAGCTGTATCTCTGCCCTTTCCGCAACGGTCAGGGGGCCCGGCTTATTAAGTATGGCGTCTGAAATGCCGATCTTGCCTATATCGTGTAACCGGCCGCAATAAGTCAGCATTGCCTTATGCTCCTCGGAGAGGCCCATTGCATCCGCTATATCCAGTGAAAACTTGGTAACCTTTTCAGAATGGCCCCTGGTATACGAGTCCCTTGCCTCTATGGCTGAGACCAGCGATTTAATTGTATTTACATACGAGGTAAAGATTTCCTTGTGAGCTTTTAGATTATCTATAAGTATGGCAACATGGTTTGCAAAGCACATTAAAAGCTTTGCTTCTTCGTTCGTAAAGGCATTGGGCTGGGGACTTAGCACTGCCAGCGTCCCGAGTAGCTCATCTTTAAGCATTATCGGAACACAGACTGCCGAACGAAGCCCGCTTTTCCGGACACTTGAGTCGTCTTTTAGCTGCTTGAACTCTAACAGATCCATAATCAAGACGGGTTTCTTCGAGGCTGCTGCTTTGCCGCATATCCCATCGCCTACTTTCAGCCCTTTTAACAGCTCGTCTTCAAGACCCGAGCTTGCTTTGCTGATAAGCGTCTTTTGCGAACCGTCAAACAGGCGCAGATTGCATATCTTTGAATCAAGCAATGATTGTGATATCTCGACGCATTGCTTAAGGATCTGGTCAAGCGAAAGTTCCTGCAGCGAAATAAAATCCCTGTCCAGTCTGGACAGGAAATTAAGCTCCTTTGTAACAACATTAAGGCGCCTCTTTATCTCCTGTTCCGCCTTGACCTGGTCGGTTACGTCTTCCGCAAGTTCAAGGACCTGGACGATCTTGCCGTGTTCATCTTTTATAGGAGATGTGGTAAGCCTGAAACAGTGTTTTCCCAAACCGTTAATCGCGATCCCTTTGCGGATCGCAACGCATTGCTCGCAGCCGTTAAACACCTTGAGGGTCGGGCAGCCCG
>JAPLLL010000024.1 GCA_026387595.1 Candidatus Omnitrophota bacterium | reverse complement strand
GCCGAGAAAGATAGACATGGAAGCTCGATTGCCCGCTTCTGTGAACGGAAATGTAAAATTATCGGCAAAGGGTGATTTTATCTCTGATAAAATTTCATTTGACGCCGACTTAACTGCCGAAGAGATATCGCTGCCTTATTTTATGCCTTTTTATATAAATACCGCGCCGGTTATCGTAAATAGCGGCCGCGCTGATCTACGGTCAATAGCAAAATGCCGCAACAATCAGCTCTATGCGGTCCAAAAAGTTGATATCGAAGACCTTGAAATTACTGTAAATGAGGTTAATGCCGGCGATAGCAAAGTTTTCGGCCTGCCGATCGCAAATGTCGCAAACTTTTTTGTAAACACGGACGGCAGGCTAAGTTTTGAATTTGAAATTACCGGAACATTATCAGACCCGGAATTCCACATTGGCGAGGCGTTGAAAAAAGTTTTGATAAATTCGATAGGCGAAGCGCTGCTTAACCGGTTATCCAATATCCCCGGACAAATACTTGGTACGGTACAAGAGTCGGGCCAGATAGGGCAGGCGGGCAAAGAGGTGCTGGAAGATATTTTTCAAAAGATCTTAAAACCGCGGAATTGACCGAGTATTTTTTTTATTGAATATTTGATTTTCGGGCTGTATAATTATATTGAAGTAAAGAAGGAGGTGAGCGATATGGCGAAAAAAGCCAAAAAGAAAAAAGTACCCGCCAAGAAGAAACCCGCGAAAAAGGCAATTAAAAGAAAAACCGTAAAGAAAAAATCCGTAAAGAAGGCAGTTCCGCCCAAGGTTTCGTTGCCGATAATAGGAAAAATAACACATTTTTTCCCACACGTCTCGGCCGGCGTAATAAAGTTGTCCGGCAGCCTGAAGGCTGGGGATATGGTGCAGATAAAAGGGCATACCACTGATTTTAAGCAATCAGTCGAATCCATGCAGATAGAGCACGAGTCTGTTACCGAAGCCAAAAAGGGAGACGAAATAGGCCTTAAGGTAAAAGACCGGGTGCGCATCGGCGATACGGTTTACAAATTATAATTGAAAGTAGACTATAAAAAAGACTTAAACCCCGAACAGCACCGGGTCGTTACGCAAGCGGACGGCCCGTGCCTTGTTCTGGCGGGTCCGGGCAGCGGGAAGACACGGACCCTGACTTACCGGGTTGCCTACCTCTTAGAAAACGATATTCCTGCCCCGAACATACTCCTGATGACATTTACCAATAAGGCTGCCAACCATATGC
Organism: Candidatus Omnitrophota bacterium; assembly: GCA_026387595.1. Lineage (GTDB taxonomy): Bacteria > Omnitrophota > Gorgyraeia > JABMQH01 > JABMQH01 > JAPLLL01. The sequence goes on along the minus strand of JAPLLL010000024.1, from coordinate 1,777 downwards.
AGCATAGGCTCGAGGTTCTTTTAAAAACAAGGCCTGCGGGCCTGTGGTGCGGCACATTCCATCATATCGGAAACCGCTCGATAAGGCCGTATATAAAACATCTGGGTTACAGGGAAGATTACGGGATACTTGACGAAGAGGATCAGCGCAGCCTCGTAAAGTTCTGCATAAAAGCCCTTAAGCTGAACAAGGGACCCGCAAAACTATTCCCCAGCGCGTCCGTGCTGGTATCCATTATCTCATATTCTAAAAATGCCGCCCAATCGCTTGAAAAAACCGTTCTTGACAAGCATCCGCATCTGGCGAACTTTATTGAGGATATTAAAAAGATAGCGCGTATATATGAGCGCAGGAAAAAGGAGTCGAACAATCTTGATTATGACGACCTCCTGATCTGCTGGATAAAGATCCTGAAATCCGTGCCGGCTGCAAAAGAGAGATTTACAAGGCAGTTTAAATATATATTGGTAGATGAATATCAGGATACCAATAGGCTGCAGTTTGATATTGTGCGCCTTTTATCGGCGCACCACAAAAATATACTTGTCGTGGGGGATGACGCGCAGAGCATATATTCTTTCAGGGCCGCAGATATAAATAATATCCTGGATTTTCCAGCCCGTTTTAAAGGAACGAAGATCTTTAAGCTTGAAACAAACTATCGTTCCCTTGGGCCCGTGCTGAATATCGCAAACAATATTATACTAAAAAATGAACGGCAGTTTAAGAAGACGCTTACAGGGATACGGAACGATATAAATGCGAAACCGCCGTTTTTGACGGCCCTTAACGATATATATGCCCAGGCTCTTTTTGTCACCCAAAAGGTATCTGAATTGAATCGGGGAGGTATCCCGTTGCATGAAATAGCGGTTTTATACCGGGCCCATTACCAGTCCGCAGAGCTGGAGCTTCAGCTGATAAAGCAGGGGGTGCCATATGTCATAAGGGGAGGAGTGCGGTTCTTTGAACAGGCCCACGTAAAAGATATCCTTTCCTATCTTAAGATCGTCCAAAATCCCCGCGATGAATTATCATGGATCCGGGCGCTCTCACTTCATCCGGGTATAGGTTACGGATATTCACAAAAGGTCTTTAAAAAAACCGCAACAAGCCGGTTAAAAATGGCAGAGAGTTTCTACAAAGAAGCTGCCGCGTCAGTGCCCAAAAACGCGAGGGAAGGGCTGGGAGGTTTTAGTAATGTTCTGAAAAAACTGACTGAACCCGCGGTTCTGGAACGCCCTGATACGATGATACGGGAAGTGCTATCTAATTGGTATGAGGAATACATGTTCGCCACGTTTGAAGATGCCGATAACCGTCTTGAGGATATAAGAGAGCTTATGAATTTCGCCCATTCGTATAAAGATCTTAAAGAATTCCTCTCAGACGCTACGCTCAGGGAAGACTCGAGGGGCGAAAAATCGCTTGGCCCCTCCGAATCAGAAGGCGGCCATCTTGTCTTATCCACTATCCATAAGGCAAAGGGACTTGAGTGGAAGGCAGTGTTCATAATCGGTCTTTGTGACGGTCAGTTCCCTCACCCAAAATCGCTCGAAGAACCCCTCCAGCTTGAGGAGGAAAGACGGTTGTTCTATGTCGCGGTTACACGCGCTAAAGACCGCGTTTATCTTACATATCCTGTTTCAAGATTTGATTATACTTACGGGATCGTTGCCTCCGGGCCGTCTCTTTTTTTGCAGGAGCTGGATGGCAGGTGCTATGAAAAGGAAGATATCGAACAGCAGCCGGTTTATTATAATGATTTTTAACTTGT
>JAPLLL010000012.1 GCA_026387595.1 Candidatus Omnitrophota bacterium | reverse complement strand
TTCACAAGAGCCCTTGAGATACCCAATCTTACAGCGCCTGCCTGGCCGCTGGGGCCGCCGCCGAATACATTGACCTTCACGTTATATTTGCCCTGCAATTTCGTCGCAACAAAGGGCTGAAGCGCTATGATCCGCAGCGTCTCGGTCCTGAAATACTCCTCTATGGGCCTTTTATTGACCGTTACAGTGCCGCTGCCCTCGGTAAGCCGCACCCTGGCAACCGCCTCTTTCCTTCTTCCTGTAGCTAAAACCGCCTCTAATTGCGCCATTTATTTGCTCCTACTTGAAAGTGACTGACACTGTCTGACCATACACGCCCCGTGCAAGTGTCTGTCACTTTACACCGGCACAGGCTTCTGAGCCTGATGCGGATGTTTGTCTCCTGCGTATACCTTAAGCCTTGCAATCATATCCTTTTGGAACTTCTTCTTCGGAAGCATGCCTTTTACCGCATGCTTTATTATCTCTTCCGGCTGGCGCTTCATAAGGGATTCCATCATCTCGATCTTAAGGCCGTTCGGGTAATCCGAATACCTCTTATATTCCTTCTGCTGCATCTTTTTGCCGGTTATCTTTATCTTCTCCGCGTTTATGATAACGACCATGTCCCCGGAATCCACATGCGGGGTAAAATCCGGCCTTGCCTTACCCGACAAAATAGCCGCTACCTGTGTCGCGAGCCGGCCCAATACCTTGCCGGAGGCATCCACAAGAAAACAGCTCCTTTTTATATCTTCTTTCCTAAGAATATATGTTTTTGCCATAGAGCGTGTAATTTAACATAAATCCCGTCGCTTGTCAATAATTTTTAATTAATTCTTCCGCTATCTGGACAGCGTTGGTGGCCGCGCCTTTGCGCAGGTTGTCGGCTACGACCCATAGCCAGAGCCCGTTTTTAACGAACGGGTCCCTGCGTATACGGCCCACGAAGGTCTCGTCCCTGCCTTCCGCGTCCTTTGGCATGGGATACAGGTTCTTTTTGGGATCGTCTATCACAATAACGCCCGGCGCCTTTGAAAGGATCTCCCTTGCCTTTTCGGGAGACAGGGGTTTCTTGGTTTCTATATACACCGATTCGGAATGGCCGGTCCTTACAGGCACCCTGACAGTGGTACCGGAGATCTTTATTTTATCGTCGTGCATTATCTTGCGGGTCTCTTTTACCAGTTTCCATTCCTCATTAGTATAGTCGTCTTCCACAAAACTACCTATATGAGGAAATACATTATAGGCAAGCTGCTGCGGCATGGATTTATTTTCGGTTTTGACGTGGATGTTGTCGAATCCGCCCGAGCAGATAAGTTTGCTCTCTTCCTTACGCTGCTGTACCGCGCCTTTGCCCGCGCCTGAAGAAGCCTGCAGAGTGGTAACTACCACCCTTTTTATGCCCGCTTTTTTATGTATCGGCTCCAGCGCCACAACCATCTGTATGGTTGAGCAATTAGGGTTTGCGATAATGCCTTTATGCTTTTTTACGTCAGAAGCATTTACCTCAGGCACGACAAGCGGCACCTTCGGGTCCATCCTGAAATCAGCGCCGTTATCAATAACAACAGCCCCCCGTTTTATTGCCTCTGGGGCATAAGTAACAGCCGCGCCTTTTTCGCCTTCAGTGCCCGCAAATAACGCGATATCGATACCTTCGAAAGCCTGGGGCCTTATTTCCTCAACCTTATATTTTACGCCGTCGACATCTATTTCCCTTGCGCTCCTTGCTAAAACTTTTAGATTACCGACGGGAAAATTCCTCTGCTTTAGGACGCGAAGCATCTCGATGCCAACCGCGCCAACGCCGACAACCGCTACATTATATTTTTTCATATTTGTCCCTACGGTTAGCTTGCAATCATTCGTTTTGGTTGCTACTCAGTTTCATTACTCTGTGGGACAGTTTGCTGTGGTCTCCCGGCAAACTGTCCCGACTGTGAAGGCCCCGCCGTTGGCGGGGCGTTCGTGTTATAAATTTGCAGCTACTAAATCGCCCACTTCGCTCGTGCTGTATCCCATTTTACCCGCTGCAAGCGATTTAAGTTTTGTCTTAACAAGTTTTATAACCGTATCTTCCACTGCCTTTGCGGCCTTTACCTCGCCCAGGTTATCAAGCATCATGCCTGCGGCGCATATTGCTGCAAGCGGGTTTATCACGTTCTTGCCCGTATACTTCGGCGCGGAACCGCCTATCGGCTCAAACATGGAAACCCCCTCGGGGTTAATATTGCCACCTGCCGCAATGCCCATGCCGCCCTGTATCATGGCGCCGAGGTCAGTAATGATATCCCCGAACATATTATCCGTAACGATCACGTCAAACCATTCCGGATTTTTCACAAACCACATGGTTGTGGCATCAACATGGGCATACTCCCTCTTGATATCCGGGTATTCTTTTCCGACTTCGTGGAACGTCCGTTCCCATAGGTCCCACGCATATGTAAGTACATTTGTCTTGCCGGAAAGCGTAAGCGTTTTTTTTCTGTTTCGTTTCCTGCAATACTCAAACGCGTACCTGATGCAGCGCTCGACACCCTTGCGCGTATTGTAAGATATCTGCAGGGCAACCTCATCCTTTGTGCCCTTATTTTTAAACTCGCCCATTCCTTTATAAAGGCCCTCGGAATTTTCCCTTACTACTACAAAATCTATATCCTCCGGCTTTTTGTCCTTCAGCGGACAGAAATCAGCGTTATACAGCTTTACCGGCCTCAGGTTTATATACTGATCCAGGGCAAACCGCAATTTCAGCAATATCCCTGTCTCAAGTATGCCGGGTTTTACAGCGGGATGGCCTATCGCGCCCAGGAATATGGCATCATACTCCTTGAGTTCCTCTATATCCTTATCCTCAAGGGTTTTGCCTGTCTTGAGGTATCTTTCCCCGTCAAAATTCATTATCTTCGTTTCGTATTTAAATCCGAACTTTTTTGAGGCCGCTCCGAGAACCTTTAAACCCTCTGCTATTACTTCCGGCCCTGTTCCGTCGCCGGGTATTACCGCGATCTTGTGCATGTGGTCGTTCCTATCCTTTCGATTTAATATAGTTCAACAGCCCGCCTTTATCCACGATGTCCTGCATAAACTTGGGAAAAGGCGATGCATTGTAGGTTTTATTTTTAGTAACATTCCTTATAGTGCCTTTTGCAATATCTATCTCAAGCTCGTCGCCCTGCTCTATATCGCGGCTCGCCTCTTTTGATTCCATAATAGGCAGGCCTATATTGATCGAGTTCCTGAAAAAGATCCTTGCGAAACTTTTCGCGATAACACAGCTTATGCTGCAGCCCTTTATCGCGATAGGGGCATGCTCGCGGGATGAGCCGCAGCCGAAATTCGCGCCCGCTACTATTATGTCTCCCTTGGCTATCTTTTTTACGAATTCCGGATCAAGCGTTTCCATGCAGCGTTTGCCCAGTTCTGCCGGGTCCGTAGTAGTAAGGTACTTCGCCGCTATTATGTCGTCGGTGTTAACATGGTCCCTGAATTTCCAGGCCTTTCCTTTTAATATCATCCTGCCACCTCATCCGGATGCGCGATCCTGCCCTTTATAGCCGAGGCTGCGGCAACCGCGGGGTTGGACAGGTAAACCTCTGATTCCGGATGGCCCATCCTTCCCATAAAATTCCTGTTTGTCGTCGCGACAGCGCGCTCGCCTTTTGCTAAAATTCCCATGTGGCCGCCCAGGCACGGGCCGCAGCTCGGCGTGCAGAATACGCCGCCTGCATTCACGAAAATATCTATCAGGCCTTCTTTCAGCGCCTCCAGGTATATCTTCTGCGTAGCCGGTATTACCACCAGCCTTACGCGTGAGTTCACCTTCCTGCCCTTTATCACCTTTGCCGCGATCCTTAGATCAGAGATCCTGCCGTTCGTGCATGAGCCTATTACTGACTGGTCAATGCTGACATCCTTTACCTGGCTCACGGGCCTGGCATTGCTCGGCAAATGCGGCAATGCGACCTGCGGTTCGATCTTTGAAACGTTATACTCCTTAACGCTTGAGTATTTCGCGTTCTTGTCGGACTTAATGCCCTTTAACTTTTCTTTTAACGCCTTTATGCCTTTTGGGCCCTTTGCCTCTTTCGCATATGCCCAAGTGATCTCATCGGGTTCTATTATGCCGGATTTTCCGCCCGCCTCTATCGCCATGTTGCACATTGAAAACCTGTCATCCATCGGCAGGTTTTCTATTACCTCGCCGCAGAATTCCATTGCCATATATGTCGCGCCTTCTACGCCGATGTCGCCTATTGTATAAAGGATAAGATCCTTGCCCCCGACCCATTTTTTCAGTTTTCCTTTATAAATGAATTTCATTGATTCAGGCACTTTAAACCAGCATTTGCCCGTCATGAAAACCGCTGCAAGGTCTGTCGAGCCCACGCCGGTTGAAAAGGCCCCCAGCGCTCCGTACGTGCAGGTATGCGAGTCTGCGCCCACTACCAGGTCTCCGGGCATGACAAGCCCGAGTTCCGGCAGGAGCGCGTGTTCAACGCCCATCCGCCCCACTTCATAATAATGCTTTATAGCGTGCTTTCTTGCAAAATCCCTCACGAGCTTGCACTGGTTCGCGCTTATCACGTCCTTGTTCGGCGCAAAATGGTCGGGTATCAGCGCGATCCTTTCTCTATCGAATACCTTTTTTGCCCCGGTTTTTTCAAATTCTTTTATGGCTATCGGCGCGGTGATATCGTTCCCCACGCAGAAATCCACCCTGGCGTCTATAAAATCGCCGGGGACGATTCCTTTTTTATCCGTATGCGCGAGCAATATCTTTTCGGTTATTGTATAGCTCACCCTTATATCTCCCTGGTAAGCGCGACTTCGTCGCAGTCCGGGAACTTGACGCACTTTATGCACTCCGTCCAGATCTTGTGCGGCAGCTGCATCTTGTCCACTTCGGTAAAATCGAACCGTTTGAAAAAATCAGGTTTATATGTAAGCACGAACAGTTTTTTTATCCCGAGCTTTCTGGCCTCATGCAGACAGGCCTCTACCAATTTTGTACCTATGCCCTTACGCTGCCTTGCGCCCTGCACTGCCAGGGCCTTTATCTCTCCCAGGTCTTCCCAGCATACATGGAGGGCTGAACAACCGATAATTTTCCCGCCCTGCGTGAAAACAAAAAAGTCCCGTATGTTCTCGTAGAGCTCGTTGAGGGACCTGGAAAGCATCTCATCCCTTTCGGCGTAAAAGTTTATGATCCTCTGTATCTGTTTAACGTCTGTTATTGTCGCTCGCCTGATCATAGTTTGCTCCCTTTGGCAACCACCACGATGCCCGATTCCGTCACATGAAACCTCTTTTTGTCCTTAGCAATGTTATATCCTATCTCTTCGTTCTTGGGTATTTTCACGTCTTTATCGATAATGGCCCGCCGTATCTTCGCGTATCTTCCGACGTCAACGCCTTCCATCAAAACCGAATCCGTTACGTGCGAATAGCTGTTTATGCGCACATTGGGCGAGAGTATCGAGCGCTCCACCTGGCCGCCCGAGATTATGCAGCCCGGGGAAACAAGCGAGTCAAGCGCCATGCCGCGGCGGCCGCCCTCTACCTCTGTCTGCGCGAAAACCGTTTTTGCCGGGGGCGTCTGTTCCTGGTACGTGCGTATGGGCCATTCCCTGTCATACATATTGAAGACAGGCGTCACCTGGACCAGGTCCATGTTTGCCTCATAATACGCGTCAAGGTTGCCGATATCCCTCCAGTATTTAGCCTCTTTTTTGTTCTCGTCCTTGAAGTTATGCGCTGCCACTTTATAGCCGGACCTCACCATCCATGGCAGGATGTTCCGGCCGAAATCATGTTCTGAGCGCTTGCTCTTTGAATCTGCCTTAAGCACCTCTTCAAGTATCTTCCTTGAAAATATATAGATCCCCATTGAAGCGAAAACCCTTTTGGGGTCCCCTGGTATTGTTTTGGGCCGCGTGGGTTTTTCCTGGAAACCCGTAACTATCCCCTTGTAATCTGCCTCAACGATGCCGAACTCCCTGGATTTCTCTTTCGGCATCTCCACTACGCTGACAGTGCAATCCGCCTTTTTCTCTATGTGGTAGAGCAGCATCTCCTGATAGTTCATTTTATAAACGTGGTCTCCGGCAAGTATCATGATAAAGTCGGGGTTCTCGACCTGTATGGCGTCCATGTTTTGATAAATGGAATCTGCCGTGCCAAGGTACAGGTGCCTGCCCTCTGCGTGCTGCGCCGGGATAACATCGATATACTCGCCGAGTTCCGAATCAAATATGCTCCAGCCCATTATCAGGTGCCGCGTAAGCGATATGGACCTGTATTGTATCAGGACGTGGATCTTGCGCATGCCCGAATTTATGCAGTTTGACAGCGTAAAATCTATGATCCTGTACATGCCGCCGAACGGGACCGCGGGCTTTGCCCTGTAAAGCGTAAGGGGATAAAGCCTTTCGCCTTTTCCGCCGGCCATAATGAAAATGAGTACCTTTCTCATCTCAGCACCGCCAGGTTATCCTTGTGCACGACCTCATCAGCCGATCTATAACCCAAGGCCTTTGAGACCTCCGGGGTCTTAAGGCCTTTGATTTTCTCTATCTCCGAAAAGGAATAATTTGAAATGCCCCTTGCGAATTCCTCGCCTGCCTGGTCCAGGATCTTTACGACGTCGTTTTTCCTGAATTCTCCTGACACGGCGATGATGCCGCTCGCAAGTAGGCTCTTGTTCCTTTCAACCAGCGCCGCCTTTGCCCCTGCGTCCACTTTTATCCTGCCCTTGGGCCTTGCGCTGAAACACAACCAGCAATCCCTGGCAGCCAGTTTGGATGATGCAGGCAAAAACAGCGTGCCGCCTGATTTGCCGTCCAGGACATCGCAAAGCGCGTTCTCCCTGCCGCCGTTAGCGATAACGCAGGGGATCCCTGATTTTACCGAGACCTTTGCCGCCTGTATCTTAGAAAACATCCCGCCTGTGCCAAGTTCATCCTGGCTTTTTCTTGCAAGCGATTCTATTTCAGAGGTGATCTTCTCGACTACCGATACGACCTCATCCTTTTTGGACGAGGCATCCGAACGATAAAGTCCGTCCACATTTGAAAGAAGTATCAAGAGATCCGCATCTATTAAGGACGCGACAAGGCTTGCGAGCTTGTCGTTGTCCCCGAATTTGATTTCATCCGTTGAAACCGTATCGTTCTCGTTTACAATAGGCACAACGCCCCTTCTAAGCAGTTCGAGAAACGTATGTTTTGCATTGAGATACCGGGACCTATCGTCCAGGTCATCCTGCGTCAAAAGGATCTGCGCAGTGAGTTTGTCATGCGCCTTGAATAAGTTGTCATAGGATTCCATAAGGTGCGTCTGGCCCACCGCAGCGCATGCCTGAAGCTCGGAAAGATCCGCGGGTTTCTTTTTAAAACCCAACAGCCCCATGCCTGATGCGATCGCGCCTGATGAAACCAGCGCGACCTCAATGCCCCTTGCGGTTATAGCGCTTACCTGGGCGACAAGTAGCTTCAGCCTGGCTCTGTCCAGTCCGTCTTTGCCTGCAAGCACCTTTGTGCCTACCTTGACCACTATTCTTTTAAGTTTAAGCGTCTTCATCATCTTTTTTTATCTTTGCCAGCGCCCTGGCAGCCTCTTTAAGAAATTCCTCCATGCCCTGCGCCTTCAGCGCAGAAATAGGTATGACCTTTTTGCCTCTCAGGCTTTTCTTGAAACGCGCAAGGCCGTCTTTCGCGGGTTTGCCCGCATCCATTTTATTGGCAACTATTATCTGCGGTTTTTCTATAAGCGCCTTTGAATAAAGCCCTAATTCTTTGTTAAGCCCTTTATAATTTTCAAAAGGTGTCTTGTTATCATATGGCACCATGTCAACAAGGTGCACGAGCAATTTCGTCCTCTCGATATGCCTGAGGAACTGGTCGCCCAGGCCCCTGCCGGCATGCGCGCCTTCGATCAGGCCGGGTATGTCCGCGACCACGAATTCAAAATCTCCGGAATGCGCAACTCCCAGAACGGGTTCTTTAGTCGTAAAGGGATAATCCGCGATCTTGGGCCGCGCATGGGAAATCCGCGATATAAGCGTGGACTTGCCTGCATTCGGATATCCTATAATGCCTACGTCTGCTATAAGTTTGAGCTCTAATTGAACTGTTTTTTCTTCGCCAGGCAAGCCCTTATCCGCTGCCCTGAACCTGGAATTACCGCTGCCGCCTTTTCCGCCTTTACAGACCAAAAAAGCCTCGCCCGGTTTAACCAGGTCCGCCAGGATACTGCCGTTCTCAAAATTTCTTATTATAGTTCCCGGCGGGACTTTTATGACGCAATCATCGCCTTCCGCGCCTGTTTTATTGTTCGAGGAGCCGTAACCGCCTCTTTTGGACTCAAAATGCTGCCTGTACTGGAAATCCCGCAGGGTATGCACATTTTCGTCCACCTTAAAAAAAATATCCCCGCCTTTACCGCCGGGGCCGCCGTTGGACCTCATCTTCTTGCCGGAGCGGTCCCGTTCAAAGCTGTCGCAGCCGTTTCCGCCGTCCCCGGCCTTTAAATAAATTTTGGCTATATCAATGAACATTAATTACTCTGTTGGGCTTGAACTGCACCTTTCCGCTTGATGTCGCGAAAATCGTGTAATCCCTGCCCATACCCACGCCCAGGCCCGGACGGAACCTGGCCCCGCGCTGCCTTAATATGATATTGCCGGGCTCCACCGCTTCGCCGTTAAAACACTTCACGCCCAATCTTTTGCTATTTGAATCGCGGCCATTGACCGCACTGCCTTTGTTTGCCATTGGAATTTCCCCCGGTTTGCTATGATTTCCGTTAGACTGCCTCTATCTCTTTTACCTTAAGCCGCGTCAATTCCTGCCTGTGGCCGATGGTCTTGCGCGAATTTTTCCTGCGGCGGTACGTAAAAGCAATGAGCTTTTCCCCGCGCAGGTGCGACACCACTTCACAGACCACGGATGCGTCTTTTATATATGGCTTGCCGAACTCGGCGGACTTCCCCTTTGAATGCAAAAGGACCTTATTCAGTTTTACATCCGCTCCCGGCTCTACGTCAAGCCTTTCGACGTCGATCACGTCGCCTTTCTGGACCTTATACTGTTTGCTTCCCGTTTCAACGATCGCGTACATAATAGGTATACCCCCCAATTCCTCTTGTTTACATTTGTGGAATTGATCCCGAGTCTCTATTGTTTACTACCATAAGACGAGGGACTCAATCTCGTATATATAGGCATATAGTTATATCATATACGCCCGAAATGTGTCAACGGAAAATATTGCTATATCTGGCCGGCTATGACGGGATGACGTGCGCGTCTTCGACGTGGAGGGTCGGATCCGGTTTTACGTTCACGCGGCAGCGGTAGCGTCGCTCAATGAAATGGATAAGATTTTTATCGTGCGTGTGCAGGTATTCCGCAACCTCAGGATGCACCCTTAGGTCAACGTTCCGCGCCCTGACTTCGTTTAGCGTCTTTTTTAAGTTCCTGAATATCTCTATTGAAACAGTTGATACGGATTTAACAAAGCCGTCGCCCTGGCAGTACGGGCATTCCCTGAACGACATTGACAAGAGGCTCCTTCCCATACGCTGCCTTGTCATCTCGATCACGCCGATATTGGAAACGCTGAGCACCTCGGTCTTTGCCTTGTCCCGCCTGAGCGCCTCCTCGAGCGTATGCTGGACTTTTTTGCGGTGGTCCCTGAGCTCCATATCAATGAAATCTATGATAATGATCCCGCCCATGTCCCTTAATCGTATCTGGCGCGCTATCTCTCTGGCTGCTTCCAGATTGGTCGCAAAAGCTGTTTCTTCCGGATTCCTTTTCCCGGTGAACCCTGCCGTATTCACGTCGATCGCGACAAGGCTTTCGGTCTGTTCGATGACAAGTGTGCCTTTTGATCTCAGCATCACCTTTTTTGAGTACAGCTTGTCCACTTCTTTTTCTATGCCGTATTCGTCAAAAAGCCCCTTTGGTTTCCTGTATAATTTCACCTTCTGCCTCAGGTTCGGCAGGACCATCTTTAAGAATTTTTCGACCCGCCTGTATTCATCCTTCGAATCTATGATCAGGGCCTCAACATCATCCGTAAAAAGGTCCCTTACAACGCGCAGGATCAGGTCATATTCCTCGTACACTATTTTCGGCGCTTTTTCCCTGTTGGCAATGCCCCGTATCCTGCCCCATATCTTAAGCAGGAATTTAAGCTCACGGCCGATCTCCCTGGCCGAGACACCCTGCGCTGCCGTGCGCACGATCAGACCGACGTCGCCCGGGATCCTTATATCGGCGAGTATCTTTTTTATCCTTGCGCGTTCCTCGCCTTCTATTTTCTTCGATATGCCGACATGGCCTTTCTGAAGCGGCATGAGCACCAGGAACCTGCCGGGTATGGAGATATATTGGGTGATCCTCGGCCCTTTTGTGCCTATCGCCTCTTTTTCTATCTGGATCAGTACCTCCTGGCCCTTTTTCAAAAGCTTATCTATCGAAAGCGGCTCAAATGACCTGCGCTTTGACTCATCGAAGATATCGTCGTCAAAATCCGGCGACAGGTGGCCGGACTCGTCTGTTGCCACGTTACCCGCGTATAAAAATCCGTCCTTTTCCAGGCCGATATCCACAAACGCGGCGGCAAGGCCGGTAATTATAGCGTCCACCTTACCCTTGTAGATATTCCCGACAACCCTTTTATAGCCCGGCCTTTCCACGTAATATTCCTGCAGCACATCGCTTTCCAGGACCGCAACCCTTGTTTCTTTCGGTTCAGCGTTAATCAGTATCTGTTTTTGCATTTTTTATTTGTATCCCTTCCGGTAATTGCTTATTTAATCTTTCTTTAAATTCTTCGGCCGGCAGCCCGGCAGCCATGTAAAACATGGCCTCTTCATTCTCGCTTTCAATCCCGAGCTTAAGCGCCCTGTTCACGGAAATCTTCGGGTGGGGGTTGAATCCATTTGTTATCCTGATGGGCAGATCTGCCCGCCTTAAAGCCCTTTGAAAGAGCCTCATCAGGTCCAGGTGGGAGATAAGCCTCATGTCTTTAGTTTTACAGAATATAGCCGATATTTTATAGTTCACGCTAACTGACACCCGGTTCGACTATCTTGGCTGTAATAAATATAAGCAGGTCTATTTTTTCAGTATCGTATGTATCTCTGGTGAACAAGAGCCCCAGCAGGGGTATCTTCCCCAGTATCGGTACTGTAAACTTGCCCTTTGATTTAACATCCTTTAATAGCCCGCCGATCACGACCGTTTCTCCGTCTTTCATCATGATCTGCGTTTCCGCCTCCCTTGTCAGGATTATCGGATATTCCGCAGTTATCACGCCGGTCGAACTTTTCGCTTTCAGGGTATCGGTATAGGAAGTTACAGCCGGATGAACTATCATATTGACCAAATTTGTTCCGCATATCTGCGGAACAACGTTAAGCTGTATGCCTATATCCTGATAATATTTAAGGGTTGAGGTGGTTGTTGTCGAATCCGTGCCGGAAACATTCGTCTCCAATATAGGATATTTGGTCCCTACAAGGATAGTCGCTTCCTGATTATCAAGCGTAAGGATCCTCGGGTTGGACAGCACATTCGTATCCACATCCTCTTCCAGGGCGTGGAGGATAACTTCAAGCTGTGTGCCGGTAAGCTTCTTGAAAAGCAGCTCGAGCCCCGTATTTGCCGGCGTAAGGCCGGTTGCCTTCGGGTTGAACACTGACGGCGTAACCTGCGTGCCAAGTTCATGCCCACCGATCTGCGCAGCGGTCCTGCCGTCACTTGTCTTCTTGATCGTAACCGGCGTGATCGTCGAACTCTCGGCGCCGCTTGAACCGGTCCCCCATTCAATGCCGATGTCTTTTAACCTATCCTTGTTCACCTCTACGATCTTGGTCTCGATAAGGACCTGCCTGGGCATCACGTCTATCTGCCGCAACACATTCCTTATCTTTTCCATATTCGGCGGGATCTCGCTTACAATAAGCGTTTTTGAGCGGGCCTCCTCCTCTTTTGAAGTACGTTCTAATTTACTGCTCCCGGCTTCAGATGCGCCGCCTGCCGCCACTGACCCGAACCTCCAGCCCTTTTTACCTTTGACCTCTACCACTGTGATCTTGCCGCGGGTTGAGAGCTGCGGCTCGATCACTTTTTTTGCATCGTTGGCGTCCAGGTAATTAAGCGTAAAGACTTCTGTGATCACGGGCTGGATCTCGGCAAGCGCGTTTTCGGCCTTTTTCTGCTCGGTCAGTTTGTCTATGGGTGAAACGCTTATGATGTTGCCCTCTCTTTCATACCCGTAGCCGTAGGTCCGCAGGATCACGTCAAGCGCCTTCTGCCACGGCACATCCACAAGCCGCATGCTTACGGTGCCTGCCACATCCCTGGTAGCGACAATGTTAACGTCGCCCTTTTCCGCCAGTATGCGCAGGACCGTATTTATATCGGCATCTTTAAAATCAATTGTTATCGTACCGCCTTGTTCCTGGGCAAATGCGGCGCCGCATATAAAGAATATTAATAGCATGAATTTTAGCTTTTTCACGTTTCTTACTCCTTTTTTTCGCCCGCTAACGGGATCTCAAAACGTTTGTCATCTATAACAAGTACAACTTTCTTTGGCTCTATTTTATCTACAAGCACTATGCCGAGCTGGTCGGCTTCCCTTACTATAACGCCGTTTATTATGGCAGTGGAACCGCCCTTTTCGTCATACAAGATCCCTTCCACGGTCACATCCTCTATGGATTTGATATCAACAGCTTCTTTGACCTCGCGGATAGCCCCTGCGCCGATAAGCGGGATGAACGGGTCCCGCTTGCCCTTGCTGGAATATGTAAAATCCTCGGCTAAAGCGATCCCGCAAAAACAGATCAAGCAAATAAAAACTATTTCGGGTTTAGGGTTTTTCATATTTTCAATATATACGTAGATACCAGAAGTTTTAAGTTATGCCGCCGTGGGAACGCCGGATCACGTATCAGATCTATTCCTTTCACTTCCATGAACCTGGCTGATACCTCAAGCCTGTTTATGAACTGGCCGAGTTGGTGATACCCCCCCTTGGCAAGTATCTCTATCGGTATTTCATGAAAAAGATCGTTGGCTTTCTCTTTTCCTGCCTGCGGTTCTTTCTTAACCGGCCTGATCGCTACAATATCCACTCCTGACTTTGCCGCTGTGGCAGAGATATTTTCCAGGAGAGAAGGGATCTCTTCATTTTTAGGGAATTTTTTTTCGCATTCGGCTGCCTGCCCCTTCAGGGCGGTCATTCTTTGCTGGGTTGCGTCAAGGACCTGTATTTGTTGTTCAAGGTTCGCTATGTTTTTTTTCACGGATACGATCTGGCTCCTCAGGTCCATTGTCTTGTTTATCAGCGGCCGCAGTATAAAAAAAATATCAAGCGCAAACAGGACCGCGCCGCTTATAACGATCACTAAGAATTTCTTGTCCGGTGTCCGGATATTCATTTTAGCTAGCCTTTGCGCATAATGCAGAATATTTTAAAATTCATGATCGGCGTCTTATCAAGCGCGCCTCTTTCCATCGGCCCCAGTTTTATCTCGCTGAATTGCGCCGAGAATTCCCTGTCATCCTGAAGCGCTTTAATAAATTTACCGACAAGGCCGGTTTCATCGCCGTATAGAGAGGACGCGCAGCCCTCCAGCCTTAGCATGTGGGGTTCAAGCGAAAGCGTTGTGAGCCATATGCCCGGGGTCATGAGGTTGCTTAACTGGTTAAGATTCTTCGACCACAGCTGCCTTTGGCCCATAAGGTTATTGACAGGCTGGACGACTTTTTCGACCGATACGATCTCGGCGTTTACGGCCTCCACCTCGGCCTTTTTGGGTTCAAGAAGCACCCATTTCGAATCCAACCCCTTCAATGAGTCTGCTTTTAAAAATATGGCAAGGATCAAAATGACATGAAGCCCTGCCAGCACGATCAGGCAATAAACGCCTATCTTCATGACCTTGGGGCCGAGCAACGACAGTTTATCCAGTTCAAATTTGAAAGGCTGTTTGGCCGCCTGCGTTTTCTTCAGTTCGTCCGGAATAAGATTTATCTTAATCATTTCTTACAGCAAGGCCGAAGGCAACTGTCAGCCGCGGCCTGTTCGCCTCAAGTTCTTTTAAGTCAATACCCTCGCCTATTTTAACGGCGGCGAACGGGTCCCATAATTCGATATGCACCTCGGCCTCTTCGGATAAAAATTCCTTAAGGCCTGGAAATTTCGAAAGTTCTCCGCTAAGATATAATGTTTCGACCTCTTTGCCAAACTGGTTTTCAAAATACCCGAGCGAAAGCTTAAGCTCTTTAGCCGGCTTGTCCATATCCGATGCATCCTTTACCTGGGGGATATCCCGCAGGACAAGAGGATATTTTTTATGTACAATGCTTAGATTAAAAAATCCGTCCCCCGCATGCAACAGGGCAAACGCCAAATCACTGCTTTCTTTCTCTCTTTGCGGATAGGCTGACATAAAAGCATTTGTAAGGGCTATGCCGTCCGCATCCACGCACTTCACTATGAGGCCGGCCTTGGATATTGCATCAAGCCGGCCCTGTACGAAATCTTTTTTTGCGGCGGCAAGCAGCACTAAGCTCCTTTTTGACTGCGTGTCCCTGTTCAAAACCTGATAATCCAATATACCCTCTTCTATCTTGAACGGAATAAATTTCTCCGCCTCGAATTTTACGGCATCCCGTATTTCTTTGTCGGTCATATCGGGCAGCTCAACCGGCCGCACGGCCACAAGCGGGCCGCACACGGATATATTGATCTCGCCGGAACTGAACTTAGGCTGGGTGAGGATCTGTTTCAGGTCCTGGGTAAGGGAGGCATCATCAGCGCCTGAGCGGTTTTTTAAGGCAAGCCCTGTAAGGGATAGGATCCCTTCTTTTTTCTGAAGCTCAACCGCTTTTATTGAACCGACGCCTATATCAAGCCCTACCATTACTAATATTATAATGATATGCTATGAATAGTCAAGAATGAAACCCCGCACCAAAATTTTGGTGCGGGGTTCAATAAAATCTTCTACGATGTGCCTGTTACGGCAGTTTATGGTTCGTCGGGTCTGACGGACAAGCAGGCGATGCGCCTACTGTTGTAAGCGTGTAACCTGCCTTTGCAGTGTCAAGCGGGCAATATGGCGTCGCCTTTATGTATGTCGGCACCAGATTTGCCACTGTAACCGTGTCGGCGTTGCCCTTGCCGTTATCCAGCGCCCAAAGGGATATAGCCCCGTCTATCTGTTTCAGGTTGGCTATACAGGTGTTCGTCTGCGCCTTTGTCCTTGCCTGGATGAAGTTCGGTATCGCTATCGCCGCTAACAAGCCTATAATTGCTACTACGATCATTATTTCTACAAGCGTAAAACCTTTTCTCCTCATCATCATTCACCCCCTTATGCCTGAGATTATACCACACGAAATCATAAAAGTCAAATTGCATTAACCATGGTCCTCTTTCCAGGATGTCACCTTATATTGCGAACCCAGGCCTGTGTTTTTAAGCGCCTCGTCATAATGGATCGTGCCGTTGCCGGTATCCGTAAAGCTGTTCCCTACAAGCGAGCCATATACATCGCCGTTGCCGGAAACAGTAATAGCGGCATCAGGCGCATAAATAGCGCCGCACAGATTGCCGTTCCCGGAAAACGACACGTTATGCACGTCATCGGTGCAGTATATCACGCAATTAGCGGGCAATGAGCTTTTGTTTGCCACGCCGTTGCCGCTTATGTTCAGATCCCCGTCGCTATAGATCGTGACCGTACCAAGTATGACCAGTTGGCCGTTACTGGTTATATTCAGTGCAGTGGCTGTACTGTCCAGATAAAGTTTTACATCGCCATTCAGCGTTAACTTGG
>JAPLLL010000148.1 GCA_026387595.1 Candidatus Omnitrophota bacterium | reverse complement strand
CTGGCGTATTGTTTCGCGCTTTTTTTCTAGTGCGGGATACGGCTCCTTCATCACCTTTGCCACGACCTGGACAAGCTTGTACAGGAACGGCTCTTTTATCTTTTTCACTCCCAGGCCGCGCTGCGTTGAACGCCGGATAAGTTTTCGTATCACGAACCCGCGCTCCTCGTTGGACGGATAAACCCCGTCCGATATCGCAAATACCACTGCCCTGACATGGTCAGCGATCGCCTTTACGTGGGAATCCTTTATTTTATCTCCGCCTTTTTTATAGCGCAGGTCCCTGCAGATCTCTTCAATTATCGGCACGAATATATCTATTTCGAAATTTGTCCTGACATTCTGCATTACCGAGGCAAGCCGTTCAAGCCCCATGCCGGTATCGATATTCCTGCTCGGCAGGTCGGTCAGCACTCCAGCGTCTTTTCTTTCGAACTGTGTGAACACCAGGTTCCACACCTCAAGCGGCTCTGCGCCGTCCGGAGAATAATAGATCTCGGAACATGGTCCGCATGGACCATTCGGGCCATTCTTCCTGGCCTCTGACGGCCAGAAGTTATCTTTATCGCCCATCTTAAGGATCTTTTTAGCGGGGACTTTTATGTCCTCTAGCCAGATAGCGTATGCCTCCTGGTCCTCTTCGAATACGGAAACCGACAACTTTTCTTTCGGAAGCTTCAGCTCCTGAGTCATGAATTCCCACGCCCACCCGATCGCCTCTTTTTTAAAATAGTCGCCGAATGAAAAATTCCCGAGCATCTCGAAAAATGTGTGGTGGCCGGCGGTCCTGCCCACGTTCTCAAGGTCAGCCGTGCGCAGGCATTTCTGCGAACTTACGACGCGGCGGAACGTGACATTATGCCCCATGAACTGTTCCTTGAACTGGTTCATCCCGGCGCCCGTAAATAGCAATGACGGGTCGTGCGCCGGGACAAGCGAATCGCTCGCAACTATCTTGTGGCCCATCGCTTGGAAAAATCGCAAAAAGCGCGATCTTATTTCGTCTGTTTTCATCCTGCCTTTACGCTTTCATTCACCACTTTCATTACCACGTCAAAATCAAAACCTCTTCGTTTCAGAAATCCGAAAAGCCGTCTTTTCTGGGACGCTTTATCAAGGCCTGCCAGTTGTTGCATACGTTCATCCGCAAGCCCCTTTACAACCTCATACTCGTTGTAACCCGCCTTTACCTCCTGAAGCGTTGCCTCTATTGTTTGTTCGTCTATGCCTTTGGCCCTTAGTTCATGCTTCAGGACCGCTGCGCCTTTCGGCCGCGAACTCATGCGGCTGTCAACCCACAGCTTTGAAAACTTGGCGTCGTTTACAAGGCCCTTCTTTGAAAAATCCGCGATTACATTATCTATTGTTTCTTTTGTAAAGCCGCGCTCAGTAAGGCGCTTACGCAGTTCATCTTCGCTGCGCGGCCTGAGATTAAAGAGCCTGAGGATATAAAACTTCGCCTTCCTCAGTTCGTTTTCATCACTCATTTTTTTCTTTTACGATGGCGTACCCTTCTCTGCTTCCTTCGCTTTCTGCCTTGTATCCTGCTCTATTTTTGAAAGCACCTTCGGGTTCTCCTTCAGGTACTGCCTTGCGTTCTCAACACCCTGGCCCAGTTTTTCGTCGCCGTATATAAACCAAGCGCCTGAGCGGGAAATAACCCCGTATTGTTCAGCCATGCTCAATACGCTTGTCCCGTATGAAATACCCTCATCGTAGAAAATATCAAATTCCGCTTTTTTAAACGGCGGCGCGACTTTGTTCTTCACCACACTTGCCCGTATACGGTTACCGATAGCCTGCTCGGCCTTTTTGATCGTCTCAATGCGCCGCAGGTCCAGCCTTACGGAAGAATAAAACTTGAGCGCCCTGCCGCCGGGAGTTGTCTCAGGATTGCCGAACATGACGCCTATCTTTTCGCGGATCTGGTTTATGAATATGACACAGGTCTTTGATTTGCTGATAACGCCTGTCAGCTTGCGAAGAGCCTGGCTCATGAGCCGCGCCTGCAGTCCTACGTGCGATTGGCCCATCTCGCCTTCTATTTCGGCCTTTGGCGTAAGCGCCGCCACGGAATCGATGACTATCACGTCAACTGCGTTTGAGCGCACAAGCGTCTCGACTATCTCAAGCGCCTGCTCGCCCGTATCCGGCTGTGACATCAACAGATCGTCCAGGTTCACGCCTATCTTTTTGGCATACGTGGAATCGAACGCGTGCTCGGCGTCTATGAATGCCGCGTGCCCGCCCGTCTTCTGCGCCTGGGCAATGATGCTGAGCGTAAGCGTGGTCTTTCCGCTTGCCTCCGGGCCGAATATCTCCACAACCCTGCCCCTTGGCACGCCACCGATTCCAAGCGCAAGGTCCAGCGAGACCGCGCCCGTGCGTATAACCGGCACATCTACTCTAAACTCCTGGCCAAGGCGCATGATCGAGCCCTTGCCGAACTGTTTCTCTATATGGCTCAGCGCAAGGTCCAGCGCCTTATCTTTTTCTACCTGAGCCTTTTCCTGCTGCTTTGCCTCCTGGGCCTGCGTTTCCTGCTTTTCTTTGGTTTTTGTCATTTTAAAATCTCCTTATATGATGATTATAGTTATATACCACTAATCCGACCCGCATATTATACAAAAAACAGGCAAACTTGTAAAGCAGTTTAAGAGCTCATAGGCACCACCTCCTCTCTTACTATATAGACGCAGTCCATGCCACTTTTGTTTTAGTTTTTTTAAAAAATATGCTATACTTTACCTATATGAAAGCCGAGATAATCTGCATAGGAACCGAACTTTTACTGGGGCATATCATCAACTCAAACGCCTCTTTCATCTCCAAAAAACTGGCCGGGCTGGGCATTGACCATTATTACCAGACAACCGTAG
>JAPLLL010000003.1 GCA_026387595.1 Candidatus Omnitrophota bacterium | reverse complement strand
GGCAGGAAATACTTAAATATGAAAAAGAAAAGGTGCCTGCGCTGGTCGTTCTTTTAAGCCATGTTGATGAGGTGCTGGTTGCAACAGGCCTTGGCTGCCTGGCGATGGGGTTTCCTATAATAACAGACCTGGAAGTGCCGCAGCTTGGGAAAATAGACACCACTTTGTATGAAGCGCTTGTAACAGAGAAGGATTATTCAAAGCTTGCCTCAAAATGCGTTGAGACAAGGGGCCTTAAAGTAAAGGTTGCTAAAGTGCCGATACCGGTTCCGTACGCGCCTGCGTTTGAAGGCGAGCGCGTCAGAAAAGAGCAGATGTTCGCTGAGTTCGGCGGCAAAAAAAGCCTTGCAGTTGAATACCTGTATTCGGCTAAGATGAACGAGATAGAGGACGGTAAAATTGAAGTCGTAGGTCCTGATATAGACCATATGCATGAAGGAGGAGCGTATCCGCTTGGCATAGTCGTGCAGGTCGCAGGAAGAAAGATGCTGTCTGAATTTGAGCCTATACTGGAGCGCCAGATCCACAGGTTCTTTAATTACGCCATGGGCATATTCCACATGGGCCAGCGCGACATGAACTGGATACGCATTTCAAAAGACGCAAAGGCAGCCGGTTTTACGCTCAAAAATTTCGGCGATATACTTGTCGCTAAGTTGCATGACGAATACGGCGCCATAGTAGACAAGGTCTCGGTTAAGATTTATACTATACAAAAAGATGTGGAAAAGCTCCTGCCGCGCGCTCAGAAAACATTTGAGGAGCGGGATAAACGTATCGCAGGCATGACAGACGAGGACGTGGACCTGTTCTATTCCTGCACCCTGTGCCAGAGCTTTGCCCCGGACCATGTTTGCGTTATAAGCCCTGAAAGGCTGGGCCTATGCGGGGCGTATTCCTGGCTGGACGGAAAGGCCGCGCACCAGATCACGCCTACAGGCGGCAACCAGCCCATAAAAAAGGGCAAGGTCATTGACGCTGCCAAAGGGATATGGGAAGGCATAAACGAAAGCGTTCATAATTTTTCGCACTACAAAATAGGCCAGATAAGCATTTATTCGATGATAGACAGCCCGATGACAAGCTGCGGCTGTTTTGAATGCGTTGTAGCGGTTGTGCCTGAGGCAAACGGTGTTATGATCGTAAACAGGGAATACGCGGGCATGACGCCTGTGGGAATGAAATTCACAACGCTTGCGGGTTCTGTCGGCGGCGGCGCGCAAACGCCGGGTTTTCTGGGCGTGGGCAGGCTGTATATCACGAGCAGGAAATTCATATCTGCTGACGGCGGGCTTAAGCGCCTAGTGTGGATGCCGAAGGAGTTAAAGGAAGCATTGCTTGAAAAATTGCAAGGCCGCGCAAAAGAGATAGGCGAGCCTGATCTTGTAAACAAGATAGCGGATGAGACAGTAACAACTGACGCGGCCGAACTGGTGAAGTTCCTGGAAAAGGTAAAACACCCCGCGCTGTCAATGCCGCCATTGATATAAAAGGGGGATAGATACGACAATGGCTTTATCAGGGTTAGAGATCTACAAATTATTGCCGAAAACGAATTGCAAGGACTGTGGGTTCCCTACGTGCCTGGCATTTGCGATGCAGCTTGCGTCAAAGAAGACCTCGCTTGATAAATGCGTCCATGTAAACGAGGCGGGAAGGCAGGCGCTTGAAAGTGCTTCCCAGCCTCCGATCCAGCTGGTTACGATCGGAACCGGGGACAATAAGCTTGAGCTGGGCAACGAAACAGTCCTGTTCAGGCACGAAGAGACGTTTTATCATCCGGCAGGCG
>JAPLLL010000141.1:9277-16492 GCA_026387595.1 Candidatus Omnitrophota bacterium | reverse complement strand
TTTATCGCGCTCTACTGTGTTAAGAACCCGCTCTTTCTCAGGCATGGGAAGCATAATAGACGGCGCGGCGGGTTTGACCGCCTTAGCAAAGTAGCGAAGTTTATTACCCGTTCTTTGCCTGTCGATCTTTCCGGCCAGCCACATCTGCCGCAAGTCTCTGGCCACCGTAGAATAGCTGAACGCGCCTGTTGGGCCTCTTTCTGCCTTAAGTAAAGCGCGGGCCTCTTCAATGGTAAAACCTTTCTCCAGATGTTTTGTATATATATTTTCGCGATCGTCCTTGGTGATCCTTTTTACTCTAGCCACAACCAGCGCCGCAGGCGGAGTTATTTTTGCCTTCAATGCCGCGACCGCCTCTTCCACGCCTTTAAAACCGGCGAACCTGTTGTAGCCCAGCGCGTTAAGCTTATTCCTGAATTGCTCTTCATTAAGCTTGCTATCTAAGATCACATCATTGCCAAACCTGGCCATGAACGCGTCCTTGTCCAGTTTCTTTATGAATTCCTGCGCGGCGTAATCCTGCGCCACGCTGAGGGTCAGCGTTTCTACTTTCTTCGCCGCTTGCTGTGTCTGCCTGGCGAGGACAGCCAGCTCATCGGTTTTCTCTTTGATAGTGATCGGCTCCACCTTTACGGCGCGGCCGTCTTTGCCGATATAGTACCTGGATTCGGCGTCTTTCAATACGACCAGATCGCCTTCAACCCTTACAAATTCATAGCCGGCTAATATCTTTCTCATTTCTTCCGGATTCATGGAAGCAGCCGCTTCGGTAAGGCCCGACCTCTGTGTATCGGCCTGCAGCTGTTTCTGCCTGCTGACAAGCGCGTTCACCCATGTATCAAGCGCGTTCTCTATGGCTTTTTTAGCAGCTAGTTCGCCTTGGACCTCGAACGCGGCCCTGGCCGCTTCGGCAAGCGCGAACCGTGCCACCTGCGTAAGGAACAGCTCAAAATCCTCTTTTGAATAAGTCCTGCCGGGGGCAAAGAAACTGTGCACGGCTATGTACTTACCGTCCTCAAGCATCTTCCTGTACGGCTCTTCCTTGTTCGTGATAACGGTTATATACGGCCTGGGTTTATTGTTGCCGGTTATATTAGGCATGATGACAAGGCAGGAGAGCTTGTTCTCTTTTAACAGCTCGGTGATACCTTCCGTATGGAAACCGCCCGTGATCAGCGCGGCAACTGTCTGGCCGTTCTCGCGCATCCGTTTTATCGTGTTGTCTATAAGGGCGTTGTTTCTTTTTGTAGCAAGTTTGTAAAATTCAAGCGCTTTCGGCATCTTTTCGAATATTGCGCCGATATTGGAATCGCCGCTAAGGACGAGGTTGTATTTACGGGCGGCTTCCCTCAGGAACCCGGCTATCTGCTGCGGGTTTATCTCGCTGTTGAGCGCTGAGAATGACTGGTAATCACTGCTTACGAGTTTTGCCTCAAAAAGCTGCTGCAGATAATCTGCGAATCTCGAATATTTATAAAGGTCCTTCTGCTCCTGTGTCGTGAAAAGTTTCTCTTTTATCGCGCTCTCGAAATCCGCGACTTCCCTGAAGATGCCCATAATATCTATGCGCTCGTATATCGTGACGTACCGGATGTACGCCGAAAGGTCCTTGAGCCCGGAAAGGTCAACGCCCTGCTTTGCGGCCGTTTCGCTAAGATACCCGTAGAAATCGCCCTTTGATATCTTGCCTGCCTTGAACGAGAGCCCCATCAGCAGGAATTTCTCAAGATTGGGCTTGTCCAGCTTTTCGCTCAAAAGCCTTACTGCCTCTTCCTTCTCTTTGTCAGCCTTGTTAAAATCTATTTGGCCTTCAAGCGTAAAGGCCTTTAAAAGCATGTCTATATTAGTATAATTAGCGGGTGATACGCCTACCTTTTTGCCAAGATTGGATATATATTCCCAGTGCTTTCCAAAGGCCAGCTTTCCGTCCTTGTGCAGGACCGAGTTCTTCGTAAGCTCTATCATGTCCCTGGTGTATATATACGCCTGGAGCGCATCAAGCGAGGCCTTGAGCGCGTTTATATCCGAAAGCGCTGCCGAATTGTTCTCAAGTATATACTTAAACGCGTCCAGGTCCTTCGCGTAAAGTTCGTCGTCTTCCGCGCCGTAGAGGCCTATATCTCCTTTTGAGCAGATGGTAAAAAATTCCGCTGCGGATAATTTACCCTGTTCCATAAAATGCTGGGCGGTCTTACGTTTGATATCTTCAATAGGGAACGTGGCGAGGAATGAAGTATCTATATAGCCTGCGCTGCCTTCTTCCGCAATGAGCGTAAGGCCGTAATTAGTCACTAAATTATCCAGTATCTTTACGATTGTCTCCTGCGCTGTCAGCGAATCGTGCGCGTCCTGGATCTGTATGACGGTTTCGCCTGTTTTGCCTTTTTGGATCTGGCGGGTTATGCCGATGTCGGACGGGATTTTGAAATTCTCAAGGTCGGATTCATTTAATTTGCTCTGGATCTTCTGGGTAAGAAATACGGGACTGCCGCCCTGGGCATAAACTATCTGGTCCCACATAAATGCGGCCACCACTATGAGGGCGACTACCTTGATCCACAGCTTGAACTTGGATTTACAGGTGTCGTTTTCCATTATATTACCATATAATATGTACTGTTAAACCCGTAATCATACTACTACCTTATAAGTTTAAAAGGTTTTTAAAAAAATTTAAAAGCCCGACTAAATAAAAGAAACGCAACATTCTAATCTGCCTTTCTCGCGTTATTCTACTATAAGTATATCATACCCTCCGTAAATGTCAATATTCAGAAGCTAACTTTTTGAAATATTAACACCTCCATTACATCGACGTCGCAAACGCCTCCGCGGCCTTTCTGAACGCGTCGATAGAATCAGTCACCTGGTCAGCGGTGATCACGGGCAGGATATGTATCCCCGCGTTCTTTAATTCGGAGAGCGGATTTTTCGGATCGTTCTGATCATCTTTGGTGCCGCCGATCTGGACCACAGTCCCGGCCTTCACATCAGCTGTCATCAGCATCATCGCTATGTCGCAGCCTTCGACAAATGAATTGTTCTTGGTATCTGCCACCTCTCCGCATATCGCGGCAAACCTGACGCCGGCCGGCTTCATATCCTTTATCTCGGTTACGAACGCCTTTGCGTTTTCTGCGGCAAACCCGAATGCCATGCCATTTATAGGCTTCTCTCCTAATACCTTTCTGGCAATAAGCGTTTTCTTTACGTAATCCGCCATACTTTCCGACGGAGAAACCGGCGATATGTCGACCACGGTTATAATATTGCTGTAGTTTTCACCCAACGCAGCCTGCAGCGCCGCTGTTAATTTTTCCGTCTCGTCCGGACCATTTACGGTCACCACGGCCACGAAATCTCCGTCCAGCTTCGCATCCTGCTTAAGCTTTTCAATGGTCTTTACGTAGCCGTATAGCCTGACATTAAATTGGTCATTGGGATCTTTAAGCGCTTGCGCCTGTATCACCGATATGTTTTTGCCGGTCTCCTGCATATAAGGCAGGTACTCGGGCTTGCCGGTTACAGCGCCCGCGACCAGGCTCCTTGTAATTGTTTTGCCTATTTCGCGTTCTTTTTGCTTCTGTTCCGCAGGCGATAAGGCAAAAACTGGAAGCGCCGGGTTGATGATCCCTGCGCGCGGAACCGGCAGCTGTTCTGGCCCGATAATCCGAGGCAGCTCCATGCCAACGGCCGCATCCGGGTCTTTCAGGACTTCTTCCGCGCTTATTCCTTTAAATACAAGGCCGGCCACAATTGCCGCATCAACTGATTCCGTGAACGTCGGGAAGTTCGCGCTTCCTCTTATCTGATCTGCCATGTCAGCCCTTGCGCCCTGCGCTGAATTAAGCGCTATGGCGAATGCCTGCGGCTGTTTTCCTTTATGTTTCTTATCGATAGCCATGCCTTCGTTAGCTGCGGCCATCAGCGTGTCTTCTGCCACGTACATGACTGACTTATCCTGCTCTATGACTTCATACACCTTAGTCCCGTCTGCTTTCTCGGCAACGGCTGTGACGGTTACATAGTGGTTGCCATTGACCCACAGGCCTACCGCATTCCCGGCCGCCACAAATCCGGAGAGCGCCTTGCCGTTCTTTTTCAGAACATCAAGCGATTCGACATCGGCTTTGTAGAATTTAGCCACAAGGTTCTGCATGTCTTTGGGCGATATCAGCACCGTGCCATCCTGCGTAAGCTGCGACTTGGCGGAGGCATCCCAGGTTTCAACCAGTGTCTGCGCCATTTGTTCGGCGAGTTTGATCGGGTCTGCCTTAACGCCTTTTGCCGCCAGTATATTATAGAGCATCTCGGAAGCGCAGTTCTTGATGTTCTGGATAGTATTATAGCTTCTTACGGCGGTCACTGCTTCGGTATTCGCGGAACCGGCCACGCCGGCTTCAACGGCCTTTACAAATTCGTTGAATTCCCGCACCTTCTGCGCGGCCTTGCCGCTTAATACCTTGGCCTCTGGCGTTAACCCGGCGATACCGCCGATATCCTGTTCAAGTTTTTCCTTCAATGACGCCACGCTTTCGTCAATCCGTCCTCGCTGCTGCTTGCCCTGGTCGTCTGACTGCCGATTGGTCAGATTGGAAACGTCCATGATAGCGATATGTTTTATGCTGCCGTCCTTATTTAGCATGAGGCCCACGCTGTCCAGGAAGTTTTCGGTAGAGCCTTCGGTCCTGTTCGGGAAATATCCGGCAGCAAGCAGCTTGTTATAGAGTTCTGTAAGCCCGGCGTATAATTTCTGCAGTTTTTCCGGATTTGCCGCGTTCTTTGTTACATATTCGCGCGCCGTTGCGTCGGCGGCCTGCTGGCCTATCACAAAACCTTGGCTGAGCCTAAATAGGAACAGGAGGCCTTTCAGCTCGGGCTTCAGTTGACCTTTCTCTATATCACCGTTAACGAACATATCTGCCAGCATCTGCCTGGAGGCCCTGCCTGCTGTCGTATCCAGATATTTAAGCATCATACGTTTCCCGTTGGCTCCCGTAATCTTCGCAACACGCGCATGGCAGGGTTCTTCAAGGCTGCTGGCTTTAGGCTTGCTGATCACTACTTCCGCTATTTCGGTCTCCTCGCCGAGGAATCGGTCTATCGTATCCACAACAGAAGCCCGCTCTTCACCGGTCCAGCTGTCGGTGAAGCCGGTCAGTTCATTCTTAATAATAGCAAGGCGGCCAAGCCTGTTGGCTGTGCGTTCGCCTAACAATTTGACATATTCTTCTTCGGCTGCCCGGTCGATCTGCCCCAGCGTAACGCTATTATCACCCGATAGTTCTTCACACGCTTCGCGCCACGCATTTGCAAGCAAGCGGGCCTTCTTATTATTATTTTTAACGAATCTGGCGCCCAGTTCTATTAATATATGCCGTGCATCAGTCTTGAATTCATCGGCTTTGGTGATTTTTACTATATCCTCTATGGTCATATCAAAGTTGAATGTATCTGCGCCTGCGGTCTCTATGGCCTTGTTTACGGCTACCTCGGCGTTCAACATCTGCACCGCATCAAGCGGGCTTGCGAACTTCTTGCCCTTGCCTATATCAGAGGAAATCTCAAACAGCGATGCAAGCGTCAGTTTCATTGCTATGTCTTTATTTGCATTCTTGGCCACATTTGCCATCTTGGCGATATCACCAATATCATCGGGCTTCGCGGCTTCAACTGACCGCGTGGGTGTTCTCTGCGGGTCTACGCCAAGCAGCCTTTCCACTATGGCTTCTGGCGTAGTGCCATATTTTTCGGCAACCATTGTTAATGAGCCGTCTATAAGTGTGGGCATTACTTTTTCATCGGCGACTGCTTGTACCTGCATTGACCCGC
Source organism: Candidatus Omnitrophota bacterium (assembly GCA_026387595.1). Taxonomy (GTDB): domain Bacteria; phylum Omnitrophota; class Gorgyraeia; order JABMQH01; family JABMQH01; genus JAPLLL01. Next base: position 10,660 of record JAPLLL010000141.1, on the reverse strand, counting down.
CTAATCTTTCAAGCATCTCTTTCGGGATATTAAGGCCTTCGGGCAAAGCCATCGGCTTCTGCGTCAGGAAACCTTCATTACGCACCGCCACATCCGCGGCCAGCGCAATCGCTGCCTCTTTAGGCGTGGTATACGCCCTGTCTTTCTCGTCGATGTTGCCGGCAAAAGCTATAAGCTTGCCGATATCCGTTGCTTTGGAAGCTGGTGTAAGCATGCTATCTATATCAACCATATTCTTCGTTATTTCAGGTGTTATTTCGCGGCCTGCCCATACGCTCAATATGGTCTCAACAGAAGTGCCGTAGGCGGCTGCTATGCCTGACAGGCCGGACCTGAAGGCGTTCATCATAACATCTTCGTGGCGCTGCGTAACTATTTCGACTTTTGGCGTGCCGTCTTTTTCAAGCTCAGGTGTTTTGCCGTCGGCCTTCATCACAGGCTGTTCTTTTTCGCTGACAAATCCGGCCTTCGGGTTGTTGATAGCGACCCTGGCGCCTATGTACTCCGCGGCCTTTGCGGTATCGCTAAATCCGCCTTTCGTGCCGACCTGAGCGGCTATATTGACTAATGTCTCGGACGGTATTCTGCCGGCTAACACGGGTATTTTGTCTAATAGCGTGTTTATCTCAAGCGCTGTTGCTGCGATTTTTACATCGGCAAACTTGCCTTCCTTGTCTTTTTGGCCGGCAATATCAAGGGCGTCGCGTATGCTGATTGCGCCGGCAACAGCTGAAACACTTGGCTTTGTCTCAACATCTGTTAGGATCTGCGCCGCACGTTTAGCAGTTTCACTCTCAACGCCGCCGCTCCTTAAACACGCTTCTATATCGGCAGCGCCGGCTGCAGGTAAACCAATATTTGCGCGCAGCTGCGCAAGTGTTGCGCCGGTAAAGTCGGTGATCGCCTGGTTATGCAATATATTAGCTACCACATCAGCTGCAAACGGCTTGCCTTCGTTATCCTTCTGGGCCGCCAGATGTATTGCCGTGCGCAGGTTGATCCTGGATACGGCGTCAGTTACTCCGGCAGCGGTTAAACGGGTTGCAACGGCATCCATCATATCGGCTGCGGCTCGGGCTGTCTCAGGGGCGTAACCTTCACTGGTTAATCTGGCCTGCACCTGGGCTTTTGTTACCGGTGTGGTTTCAGGCGCTTTTGCATCCTTATTGATAGTAGCATGCACTTCCTTAAGGTTCTCGCCTATGCGGCCCATGACTGTTTCGCGGTGCAGGAAGTCAGCGGCTACTTCAGGAGTGAAAGGTTTGCCTTCGTTATCCTTCTGGGCCGCCAGATGTATTGCCGTGCGCAGGTTGATCCTGGATACGGCGTCAGTTACTCCGGCAGCGGTTAAACGGGTTGCAACGGCATCCATCATATCGGCTG
>JAPLLL010000141.1:0-9169 GCA_026387595.1 Candidatus Omnitrophota bacterium | reverse complement strand
TTATCCTTCTGGGCCGCCAGATGTATTGCCGTGCGCAGGTTGATCCTGGATACGGCGTCAGTTACTCCGGCAGCGGTTAAACGGGTTGCAACGGCATCCATCATATCGGCTGCGGCTCGGGCAACGTCAGTAGCGCAACCGGCGTTGGTCAATCTGTCAACTATCTGCGGTTTAGACACTGTCACGGTTGTAGTCGGAGAAACCTTCTGCCTTAACGCAGCCAGCGTCGGAGTCTCGCCTTCAGGCAACTCTAAATTATTTATGATCGTCTCGCGGTATGCGGAATCAGCTGCCTGCTCAATGGCGTCTTTGCGGTCAGTTGCGCTCTCAAGAGATTGTATAACGATAGCTGAAAGTGTGCTTATCTTTATATTGCCTACAAAAGCCGGCGCTACGCCGGTCCTTGCACTCAACGTCGATATAGTATCTGTAAGCGCCTGGGCCTCCTGGGCCGTATAACCGGCGTTCCGGAATATTGTTGCGGCCGCACCGGCTGCCTGTACTTGAGCAATGGTTACTGTCCTGTTTATTGCATTGGAAGGTATACCTATGACCGTAGCGGTATAGTCAGCTGCAGCATATTGTCTCAGCTTATCAGCGGCGGCCCCGATGCTTAAAGGATTCTTGGTATCGTCCTCCATTGCCGCAAAATGATACCACTCGCCCACGCCTATGCTGTCAACAAAACCCGCGGGTAACGCGGAAGAAGGCGGCAGGGCGTTTAAGTGTGTAATAAGATCGACCATCCTGTTTGCCTCGGCGGCGGTTATAGTCCTCTGCACGCCTGCTTTGTCGGCAATGGTATACTGCTGCAATACCTCCTGCGGCGTCTTGCCGGAGCGCGCCACTTCTTTCTGCACTGTTGCAACGCTTGTCCTGCCCATTCCGGACAATATGTCAATAGGTATAATCTTGTCCGCGTGTTTGAATCCGACATCAACAATATCCTGCAAGGACAGGTTCCCTTCCAGGGATTTCAGGGTGGTAGTTCTGTTCCCGGAGAAATCCAGCTCTATTAATTTATTAACTAACGCGTCTCTGGCATTCTCGAATTGGCTTCCGACTTCAAATCTTGCATCGCGCAGTGCCCGTTTCAGCGATTCTCTTGTGCTCTCAAGGGCCATCTTGAGCTGCTCCCTACCGCCGAACCCTCTCTGGCCTTCTCCGGCAACCTGGTATTCGCCTGCCTGGCTGACCTCTGTCTCCTTGTCGAAATAGATATCCATCAACTTGCGCACTGCTTCCTGGCCGCCGCACCTGACAGCTACTTCTTTTATCACCGTATCGCGCAGGTATTGAGTAACGGTCTGCACATAGACACTGCCTTCTGCCTTGGCGTCCATATACTGCTGGACCAACTGCAGTTTTATATCATTTATATCTCGCACGCCTAATGTATCAAGCGCCGTCTGCAGGTCATTCCCAGACAGCTTTTCCAGTTTCTCCAAATGTTCAAGAGTCGTCTTTATGTTTTTGGGCAGGTTTTTATTGGTACTGTCGCCTATCAAATCCCTTATGCCTTTGGACTGATTTTGTATCCATTCTTTTTCGCCCACTACAATGAATTCGCCGTACTCGCCGTTCCTGCTCGGCCTTCCTTTACCCTGCCTTATAAGCGACTCGGCTGCCTTGCCTCCCGTAATAAGGACAAGGTCTGTCTGGAAATCAACGCCCAGCATGGAGATCTTATTGGTGACAAAGAGCCTGCCTTCGAAACCGCCTACGGACAGGAATGATACTTCTCCTTCAAGGGTTTGTCTTATCTTTTGTGTGGGATCAATGCCTGCTTCGCGGAGCAGCTGCCTGCCGGTTGCAGTGGCCGCCATATCGTTGAACACTTTCACAATCTCAGTCGCATTATCGTGCGCGATAACAACCTGACCGGTTTCTCCGACCGTCTTGCACTTAGCCAGCGCGATCTCAACAATTCTTTGGATTTCATTTCCTGCTGCCGTATGCTCAAACTGCATCTTTACTCCGCCCTTGAAACCCAGATTATGCAGCTCAAACCCCCACAAATCTAGCACGGGCTCGCCCGGAGGCGTACCGCTGGCAGCAATGATCTTATTGTAGCCGTTGATGATAGTAAACAGGCCTTCTGCCGAGGAAGTCTTTGACTGATCCGCTGCCCTGCGCAGCGCGTCGCCTTCCAGCCTGCCCGCCTTGCCGGCTCCGAGTATGTAGAACACGTCCTGGAACTGCCGGGTGTATTCTATCTGGCCTGTCAGGTCGCTTATCGGCTTTACAAAACCGCTTTCGCCTTCCATACCGATCTTTATCTTGCCGCCTGCCATTGCGCGGGCGCCTGAGACTATAGACTCGGCTACGGCTATGTTAATGCCTTCTTTCTCCCATTGTATCCTTGTATTTTCACTGAACCTGATGTGGGCTCCCATATCCACGCCAAGTTCTTTGGATATTACCTTGCCCAATTCGGTCTTATTGATCGTACCGTCGCTATTGAGTATATGTTTTGCGACCAGTTGATTATGCGTATTAGCATACTGATCAAAGACCTTATTGGATATCGGCGTTGACTCGCCGGACATTATAAGGTCCATCGTATTCTTCATGTAGAGATGGGCTTCATCCACGACAAGGCTTGTACGCTGCATCCTTGCTTCAAGGGCATCTACAACCTTATAGTGGCCTTCGCCTTCCTTTGTTCTTGCCTGCTGCCGCAGGAAAAGCGACTTTTCCGTATAAACCAGTACCATTTTATTTTCGAGGATATCCACCATCTCAGCAGCAGTCTTGCCGCCCTGAGATTTATTGTATGCTTCGCAGGCAATGTCAAATCGTACGGCATTCCCATCTTTGCCTTCACCTACCACGCCTCTGTCTTTTCCTCCGAATTCAATAGCCAGCAGGTCTCTGTTCCGGACGCCGGCACTAGGTATAAACTGATTAAAGAATTGTTCAACCAGCGGATCATTAGGCATAAACAGATCCACCTGCTTGCCTCTTGCTACCATAAGTTTTGTAATAAAGATATTGGCGATAGTCTTGCCGGCTGCGGTCGGGTTCTCGATAAATATCCTCGCCCTATCGGTTGTTGCCATTTTATCAACAAACACTTTTAAGGTATCCAGCTGGCCTGAACGCAACGAAACGTTATTAGCTTTAAACTCTACTGTGAGGTCAACTATATCCTGCGCAAGCGTTCTGCCAGATGCATCGGGCGTTGCCAACGCGGCCCGATCCGCGCCCAAGATGCGGCTGACTTCGTTAGCCTGCTCGGCCTTATCTGCATTCATGCGCTGCGCTAATAAGCCTTCATTTATTTCGGCTTCGACATCTTTTGCCAACGCGCTTCGCAACAGCATTATATCTGACTGTTTCAGGCCTTTTAATATACCGTCTTTGTTTTTCGTAAGCCAGATTTCGACCAACCCTTCCTCGCCTGATATAGTCCAGGATTTAGCAGAGTTTGCCGCATAAGAATTGCGCGCAGTCTCAAGGATAGTTGTTGCCGTTGTTCTCTGGCCACCTGTTCTGATCAGGCTGCCAAGAATACCTTTCCTCAGTTCGTTTACCCCTTCGTTGATATACTGATCGGCGACTTCGTCACTCGTTATTCTAAACCTGGATTTTATTTCATCCCTGATAGGTTGACGGAATTGTTCTGTTTTTGCCATAACGTCGAGCTCGCTTAATTGAGCGTTTATGTCAGCTGGCTTGGCGGCATTTGGACCTCTTAGTTCAGCCACCCTGGCTGTTACGGCACCAATAACGCCTCTAATATTTTCGCCATCTATTGTGGCTCCTTCCATTATTTCCTTTGCTGAAAATCTCTGCCCTATTTCGGATCTGTCTATATCCACCGGCTTCCAGCTTCCGTCTTTGCCTCTTTCTGCTATTTTAACGTTATCAAGACGCGCTGCCCTGCCATTATTGTCTACGCCGGAGCTCATCCTTATACGCATCGTATTGCCTTCAATGCTTATGTGCGCAACGTTTTCGGTGCCGTTAAATGTAACTGTGCCGCCGCCTCTTACATTTATAATAAGTTGCCCTTCTCCAACTGTAACAAAATCACCCGAGAGCGCCTCTGGAGTTTCGCCGCGCACAAACCCCTCAACCACGCCAAGTTCTATTTTCTGGCCGCCTTTAAATTTTAGAGATGCTGTCCCTTCCTCTGCTATCATCCTGCTTCTTAAATCCTGCGCAGCGCGGCTGCTTAATGTTATCTCGACGCCATCCGTAAGTTTAAGTGTCAGATTCTCGGTAAGGCCGGAACCGGGCTTATATCTCGCCAGCGCAGTCATGCTTCCTCCTGTAAGCCGTAGGTTATCCACAATGCCGCCTGGCCTTTCCGTGCTGCCGATTCTTTCTTCTATATTATCCGCTAAGCGCTTCTGTGCGTTTGCGCTCAGCTCTATTTGCGCACCGTTATATTCAATAGCCCTGCATCCGTTATCCCTAAGGCTGTACAGGAACTCCAGTGCTTTTGGCTCGCTTAGTTTGGTGCCGCGGCTTGAAGCCCCCTGTTCCATGGCTCCTCTTAAGGCTCTAGGCGTAAGTTCTGCCTCGGTAAAGCGCACGCCCTGGAAGGCCTCTACATCGGTCACGCTCCTAACAGGCGCTTGCCCGGGTTCCGCGGCAGGTTCTGCTGCCTTACCAATCGCGCCAAGCACAGCGGAAACTCCGATACCTTCCGGATGAGCTGCCAAATATCCAAGAGCAGCTGCTTTGCCGGCTGCATAGTTTTTGGCTAATGCGGCATCTTTTGCACTTACCACTTTTAATAGGATTGCATCGACGCTTAGCGTATCAGCCAGCGCAAGGGTGGACCCATAGCTATCATTAAAGACCTTTAATTTCGCTCCGATTTGAATCCTTAATGCGACTGCCTCGCCTAACTTATTGGCTTCCGCCCTGTATTGTCTAGCCTGGTCGGTTAACCGGCCCGCTTCCTCGGCCTTGCCTTCTACTTTTGCTTTTCTGGCATCTGCTTCCAGACTATTGGCCCTTTGATGCTGGAGGTCTGCCTTTGCCCTTAGCTGATCTGTTGTTTGCCGGCTTCTCACAAAGTCATTACCTGAGGCCGCCTTATTAATATCTGCATGCAATGTTTCGGCTGACGAACGCACAGCCGGCGTAGCAATCGCATCTAACTGCTCTTGCTGGTTTCTTAAAAATGGCGCAAATACTGCCGCGTAACCGGCATCGCCTTTCGAGACGGCGGACAGGAATGAATCTTTCATAGCCTGGCTGGCTACCATATCCAGTTTTAATTCTCCGCCGTTCTTTAGTCTAAGGGTAAGGCCTTCACTTGTTGCGCCCGGATTATAGCCGGCTATCTGAGAGACACTTGCGTCAGTAAGTGCTCGTTCGCTTAATACTGCATCGCTGACATATCTGGCTGCAGTTTTGCTTCTAGCTGCCAGCGAGTTCAGATCTACGGCGTTCCCGCTTCTTACCAGGTTTTGCACGATCTCAACCCTTGCTTCGTGTACCAGCTGTCGCCGTAATGCAACTGCTTCTCTGTTTAATTGCGTTTCGCCTACAAGAGAACCGCCTTTTAATATGGGCTTATCACCAACCATGCCGACTTTTTCACCAAGCTGATTATTAAGTTGTCTAAGTTCCGCTTTCTGCTCGGCGTTCAATATTGCCGGGTCTTTCTCCTGTAATACCGTCCTTTTAGCACCTAGTTCTGCTATCTTGGCGTCTGATACGACCGCCCTCCAGCCACCCAGAGCCTCTGTCTTTATTGCCTGCCAGCTGAAATATTTATAAGGATTTCTGAATATGTCGAGCCCGCCTCTATTGATAGCAGCTGACTTCATAGATGCGCTCTTGTTGGGCGCCCACGCCTTTGAAGCATGGGTTAGACCGAATACAAAAATAAGGCCCACTATCCTGCCTATCTGTTCATCAAGGCCCGGTGTTTCCATACCGGTCCTGGCATCTGTTGTTGAGCCGATCAGGTCTTTAGATATAATTCCTGTTGCAGCCAAGCCTTTCACAAGACCGGCTCCTGCCATATCGCCGACAAATGACCGTGCGCTTATAAAGAGAGGCTGGATAAGCCCCTCGTTTAGAACAGCAAAAGTTCTGGCGCTGGCCCGGACCATTATGCGGCTACTTTGTATAGATTTCGCTATGGCTTCCCCGGAAAGCTTTTCGCCCGCTTTCCATATCCAGTTGTTTGCCGCAAATATCACGCCCTTAGTACCTACGATCATACCGAGTGTGCCGAAATACGGGGCCATCATTGCCATGGAAGCTATCTCACCAAGCAATTCCTGACCCAGATCTGACCACGAGGAGCCGGAGAACCATACGCGCGTATCGCCTTTTAATACATGGCCTGCAAGCATGAAACCCGGTGCGCTCTTAGCAAAGCTCCAGCAGGTTTTCAGTATTATGCCAAGGTTGCCGGTATATGACGTAGCAAACCTCGTGCCAACGCCAAGCCATGCGTTCGCCCGCGAAGCGATCAATCTGCCGCTAAGCGACCAGCCGCTTACGCTTGTTTCAGTAACAACAATACCTTCGGCGGTAACAGCAAGGCGGCCGGCAGCGATTGCGGCCTTAGCTGCGTTTGCCCATATTGTCATTACGCCTGCGCTAATAACGGTAATTATCACAAACTGCACAACTTCCTTCGTCCAGTAGTTATAGACTTCGTACGTCTGGTATGCCTTGTTAAAATCCAAAAAGTGCTGCTTTGTGTTATCTTCAAAGGCTTTTAGCAGTCTTCCGGCTTCTTCCAGGTTACCAAGATTGAGCGCGGAGCATGCCTGCGTGATCTTCGCCCCTTCGCTTAGTATATCAGCAAAGCGTACGGCCATTTCCGCAGTGTCTGACCAGTCAAGCCATGCGCCGAATATGCCCTTGTTTTCCCAGCGGTCCGCAACATCCATTACTGCCATACCGTGATGCAGCGCGCCCAGTCCCATGGCCCTTGCGCTGACAAGCGGTTCAATTCCGCTTATTACGGCCGCGGCCTGGTTTACCTTCGCCATATCCAGCTGGCCGTCGGCGCCAAGATAGCCTTCCGCATTGAGGGCCAACAAAGCCCCTACTCTTTCTTTGATATTACCTCCGCTACTAATCAGGTCCATTGCGCCGCCCTGGCAGAAGTTTAACATCTCGGCTACATTGAAAGTCTCGCTAACCTTGCCATGTTCCTTTTTAACCAAGGCGTTTATTTCCCCTTGATATTCCTTTGCTTTCTCTGCCAGCAATTCTTGCTGTTGTGGAGTTAGTTCCAGATCGCTGCCCTGTCCAATGCGAATCTGGATCCTCATAACCAACCCTTTTTCTTCGTCGCTAAGAAGGTCTGGATTTAAGACAAACAACTTATCGGCTATAAACCCGGAAACGCTTCTGTACATCTCCAGCCGGCTCTGTCCCAGGTTAAGAGCCGCTGATTGGTCTGTATTAATCGTTTCCAGCACTTTTACAACCACAGCCGAGCGGATAAACATGGCTTGCGTATTATCTGCGCCTGTATTGGTCAGGTAGGTGTTGACTGTCTGTATAAGATCCTTAAGCGTTTTATTATTAACGCTGCCGGTATCAAGCTGGTCCATGGCATAACTTAAAAGAGAGGCCCCTTCCCCGCTGCTCAATCCTTCAAGGTCGCTTTGCAAGGCGGCAACCATAATCTGGCCTGCAAATAGCCCCGTATTAAAGAGAAGGGATGTGCTCTCTGTTATACCTAAATCTTCCGCTTTTCCCGAAACCATTGCATTATATTTCACCATATCTTCAAATATGCCGGCAAGACTATCGATTAAGCCCTGCCCGGAGATAGAGCCATTTTGAATACTGGTCTCAAGTGCGGATATTTTTTGGTTTATGCCGGGCGCTGCATCTTGCTTTAAAATTTCTGGGTCAACGTATACGCCGGGTTTTTGTTTAGTTAGTTCAGTGGGGTTATCTAGCTCCTTAAGAATATTACGGAAAGCCATTATTTTTTTATCCAGTTTATTGCCCGGCATTACTATCGTGAAACGTACGTTGATCTCGGTATATATAGGGATCAGGGCTTTCATCAGCGTCATGGCTTCTTTATTTGTTAGCTTACCATCTTTCATTGTCTGGATCAGGGCTCCTATGCGCTTTATATCCTGAGGATTAGCGTCATCGCCTTCCTTGCACCATAGCTTATATATTTTTTCTATAGTCTTCTCATTTTGATTAAAGAAACTTATCATTGACGGTCCTGCTGTATCGATGAAATTATTATACGCGGCCCTGGCAAGGCCCAGCATCGATTCGCCGCCGAGCCATTTTGTTACGAAGTTGCCAATCTGACCGAAAATCTCGGCTTTTCCGTCCTGGGCCTGGACGAACATTGATAGGCCCGGTATCTTATCATGCGCGACAACCTTGATCTCTTCGGCGGTCAGCGCCATTCTTACGACTAGCGAGCCGTTACCCAGCATTATCATGGCGCCCCTACCTTCAAGCAATACCGGCTTGCCGCCGTTTGTTTCTTTTGAAAGCTTATCAGCGGCAGCCTGTATCTGCTGGCCCAACGGGCTGTTGCCAGCGGCTTTCTTTACGGCAGCGATATCATCAGCGCTTAACGTCAGGTTGAATCGGCCGGAAGTATAAGCATTCACCACTTCAATTAGCGTCTTGCCTGCAATGTCTAGTACGATGCCCTTGAGAGTTTCATGAGTAATCTCTTGTCCCGGTTTAGACTTACCGGGTATTGATATCATTATGGCCGTACCGCTTGAATCTCTCGCTATGACGAATAGGGACTGCTTGTTTCCGTCATTTATTTGGGCGGCGTATGTTACGCCGTCAACTGTCGCCTGGGCAGAGCTGAATCTTTCGGTTAATGAGGTAAGTACTGACCTTACGTTGGCGGCTGTCAGGGTCATGCCCGCTATCTGCATGGTGTTAGTTTTGAGTTCGTCGTGCGTAAGCTGTGTCTTGCCGTCTTTTGCTGTGGCAGAGAGTACTATTGTTGTGCCGTCCGCGGTGCGCGCTATCACGGAGATCGAGGCTTCCTGGTATCTTTCGGAGACCTTGCCCGCTTTATGATCTGCCTCGTTGGCGTAATACTTGACCACGCCTGCGGCCTGGGCGGCGTATGTTACGCCGTCAACTGTCGCCTGGGCAGAGCTGAATCTTTCGGTTAATGAGGTAAGTACTGACCTTACGTTGGCGGCTGTCAGAGTCATGCCCGCTATCTGCATGG
>JAPLLL010000033.1:5813-12636 GCA_026387595.1 Candidatus Omnitrophota bacterium | reverse complement strand
GCAGGGGCGCGACCGCTAAGCTGATCGCCTGCGCTGATTATGTTACGTACATGCGCGAGGAAAAGCACCCGTTCCGCAGCGGCGTAAAGGCCCGGAGAGGAATCGAGTTTTAGTCCCTCGGCAGTAATTATGAATACGATGCTGTCTCGGGATGAAGCCCCAGATGTTAACGCTGCAGGCTTCAATTGCCATTGAGCTAATTTAATGATACAATAACAGAAAGGAGAATAATTTATGGATGAGATACTGGAAATACTGGAAAAAGACGCAAGGCTTACTCCTGAAGAGATAGGCAAGATGGTAGGTAAATCGACCCAGACAGTCAAGGGTGCCATAAAAAAATACGAAAAAGACGGTGTCATACTTAAATATAAAACCATCATCAACAAAGAACTGGCCAAGGAAGAAAAGGGCGATGTGCGCGCGCTGATAGAGGTCCGCCTGACCCCGCAGAAAAACGTGGGGTTCGACCACATCGCAGAAAGGATATACCAGTTCCCTGCTAAGCGGCGGCTATGACCTGCTTCTGGTGGTGGAGGGGAAAAACATACATACGGTTGCAAATTTTGTTGCTGAAAAACTCGCGCCAATGGAAAACGTGCGCGGCACAGTCACGCATTTTCTTTTGAAAAAATACAAGGAAGACGGAGACATATTGAAAGGCAAAAGCAAGGATAAGCGGCTGGCAATAACGCTTTAAGACCAAAGAGATGAAATATCCGATTTCAAAAATAGCGCAGCAAATTCCGCCTTCGGGCATACGGCAATTCTTCGACCTTGTCATCGGGATGAAGGACATCATCTCGCTTGGCGTGGGAGAGCCGGACTTTGTCACACCCTGGAACATACGCGAATCAGCCATATTCTCGCTTGAGGAAGGCTATACCTCATACACGTCGAACAAGGGCCTGTTGGAGCTCAGGAAAGAGGTCGCTCACCACCTTTTGCGCAAGCACGGCCTGGAATACGACCCTGAAGAAGAGATCCTCATCACCGTGGGAGTAAGCGAGGCAAAGGATCTTGTCATGCGGGCAATACTGAACAAAAATGACAAGGTTTTGATCGCCGAGCCGTCATACGTGTCATACCGGCCGCTTACAGAACTGGCAGGCGGAAAGGCAGTATACCTGCATACGCCCAAGGACACCGGCTTTAAACTGTTACCCAAACAGATAGAAAAGGCTTGCGACAAAAAGACCAGGGCTATCCTGTTAAATTATCCGTCCAATCCGACAGGCACTTCATATACAAAGAAGGAACTTACGGGTATCGCAAAGGTAGCCGAGAAGAAAAACCTGCTTGTAATAAGCGACGAGATCTACGGCGACCTTACGTATGATTTTGAACATACGCCGTTTCCGACCCTGCCCGGCATGAAAAAACGCACTGTTTATCTGAACGGTTTCTCCAAGGCATACGCAATGACCGGCTGGCGCGTTGGTTACGCTTGCGGGCCAAGAGAAATAATCAGCCTGAGGGCAGATGGCTGCCATAGAGGCGCTTAAAAACGGCCAGAAGTCGGTCGATGAGATGAAGCGCGAATATAAGAGGCGCAGGGAACTCGTGGTGGACGGTTTGAATAAGATCGGCCTTGATTGCCACAAGCCCCAGGGCGCGTTTTACGTATTTCCTTCCATAAAAAACACAGGGCTTTCCTCAGTGGAATTTGCAACGCGCCTTTTAACCAAAGAAAAGGTCGCTATTGTTCCCGGGACCGCTTTCGGCCCGTCTGGGGAAGGCTATATGCGTATTTCCTACGCATCCAGCCTGAACAATATTAAAGAGGCGCTCGTACGGATGAGCCGTTTTCTTTCTTCAAACAAATAATTGATGGCGAAATACCGCGATGTACTCATTATCTGCCTGATAGCGGCTGCGGGGCTTGCCGTATATGCAAATTCTTTTGGCAATCAATTTGTTTGGGATGACTTTACTTTTGTTGCCGAGAACCCCGCGATCAGGAAGCTCACTAACTTTGTTTCGTTTTTCACGCGCCCCGAAACATTAACGACATCCGGCATCTCCAAGGATACCTACAGGCCGTTAGTCGCGGCCTCTTTCTCCGTAGATTACTTTTTCTGGAAACTGAACCCGCGCTATTACCACATAGAGAGTGTCCTGTTTCATATCATTAACGCGGTCCTGCTTTACTTCCTTATGAGGGTGATAATAAAGGATGCCACCGCCTCCGCCCTGGTCTCGCTTTTATTTTTGGCACACCCCGTTCAAACAGAAGTTGTGGATTGGATCGCGCGCCGCGGGGATGTGATAGGCGTATTTTGTTATTTATTAGCCGCCATCGCGCATTTCCGGATCAGGCGCGGGCGGGATAAGAAGCCGTTGTTATACTCCGGCATGATCATGCTGTTCGCTGTCGCGGTCTTATTCAAAGAGACTACGATTACGCTGCCGTTGATCCTGATATCGGCGGACGCGCTTTTTCCGCAGCCCTCCGGAACACGCAAGCGATCTTTACGGTATTACTTACCGTTTTTTGCCGTAATAGTCCTTTATATGCTGACACGGCGCGCCGTGGTGGGTCCTATCGCCCAGTGCGCCTGGTGGGGAGGGGGCCCGTTCCCGACCTTTTTAACCATGTGCAAAGTTTTTGTAAACTACATCAGGCTGCTGATTTTCCCGATGAATTTGTGCGCGGATTATGTCATACCGGTCATAATGAGCGTCGCGAACGCCGGTTTTTTGATCAGCTTTTTTATATTATGCGCCATAGCGGCGGCCGCCTTTTCTCTTCGGAGCTACTCAAGGCTGTTTACTTTCGGCGTGTGCTGGTTTTTCATATCCCTTATTCCAGCCTCGAACATTTTTCCCATAAAGATCCTTCTGGCGGAGCGTTTTCTTTATATCCCTTCCATCGGTTTTTTTATCGCGGTTATCGGGCTTGTCCTCAAACAAAAAGACCGGTTGAAAAAAACCCTCTATGCCGCAATCGGTATTTTGCTTGTCATTTTCGGGGTATTGACGGCCGAGAGGAATAAAGACTGGAAGGACGAAATAACATTTTTCACTGCAAATTTAAAAAGATCGCCCCTGAGCGTCCGTATGAGATATGACCTGGGGAGAAGGTATGCGCAAAACAAGATGTACCCGGAAGCAATAAGTGAATTTGAATCCGCAATTAAGCTGGACCGTTATCATTACAGGTCTTACCTCAGTCTGGGTAATATTTACTTTGACCGGCGCAATTATGACGAGGCGCTTGAATGCTATACGAAGGCGGAATCTTTAGACCCCTCCAATTACGGGACACCTTATAATATAGGGCAGGTGTATTACAAGAAAGGGGATATGGCGGGGGCTATAAAGAATTTCAAAAGGGCCGTTTTTTTGGCAAAAAATAGCGCCCACCTCCACTACAGCCTCGCAGTAGCATACTACAAAAATCGCCAAATAGAAGACGCTGTCAGGGAATTGGGGATTGCCCTGCGGTTAAATCCTTCCCACCGCAACGCCTCCAGCCTTTTAAAAAAATTAAAAGCGCCGCCGGGTTGACAATTCCAAACCTATCAGGTATACTTAAAATTGGCTAATTTTAGCTAAGTTTATTCAACTTTGTCCCTCTCCCGCCAAAGGCGGGATCGGGATCAATTTCCAAAATGTGAACGATAGAAATTGGGAGGCTACATGTCTGAATTGCTTACATTCGACGAGGCTAAAGAATTCCTGCGCATAACCAGCTCAACCCTTTACAGGCTTGTTCAGAACGGCGTTGTGCCCGCCTCAAAGGTAGGCGGCCAATGGCGATTCAAGAAAGACCGCCTTGAGGACTGGTTATCCGACCAGGAAGTATGTTTCAAGGATAAAAGATGATTTACTGGGTATTACGGGCGCTTACTGTTTTTACGCTGAGGGTGTTTTTCGGGCTGAAGGTGGAGGGGCTGAAGAACCTGCCCAAAAAGACAAATTTCATTATCGTGGCAAACCATACAAGCTTCCTGGATCCATTCGTTATAGGAGCCGCCATACCGCAGCGGGTATACTGGCTTGCAATACAGGAGTTTTATAGGTCCCCGTGGACACGGTGGTTCATGCTGACCACTGAGACCCTGCCGGTGGGTAATGCCTCTGAAAAGCTTGTCTACCTTTTGAACCGGAACAGGATCGTAGGCCTTTTCCCGGAAGGAACAAGGACTCATGACGGAAAGCTGAGGGAATTCAAGCGGGGCGCGGCGCTCCTGTCTTATCGGACTGGGAGGCCTATAGTGCCGTGCGCGATCATGGGGGCGCAGGATGCGCTGCCTGTAAAGGCGAAATTTCCAAAATTTGTGCCGCTTAAGATAAAGATAGGCCGGCCGCAGTATTTATTGAAGGAATATGATGACCAGGTCGACGATGTCTATCTGCAGGAAGGTACGTTACAGATACAGAACGCGATAAAGGAGATGCTTTATGCCTGAAAAAGAACTTGCTCAGATAAAGGTTTCCAGGTTGATACCGGCCAAAAAATGGCGCGTCATACGCGTGGTAACGCGTGTACAGGATTTCCCGGGCTATATACCCACTGTGAAGGAGGCCTCTGTGATATGGAAGTCCGGGAACAGGATGCAGACAAAATGGTTTATCCAGGTGGATAAGGTTCCCATCAGGTGGGTGGAAGAGGACGTACTTGACCTTTCGCAGAGCGCGATCTTTTTCAAGGCGATAGAAGGCGACATAAGCGAGTTCTGGGGCGAGTGGAAATTCACGGACCGGCCCGAAGGCACGCTGGTCTCGGTCACCGTATACCTCAGGCTCGACATACCCGCGATAAAGGAATTCGCCGAGGCATATATTAAAAAGATGCTTACGCGCAATTTCGAGGCCATGCTGGAATCGATAGAAAAACATATAATTTCAAACCGCTATAAAAATTTTAAAAAGGGCAACGAGGGAAAGGTGGCGGGTTTCGGCGTAATAGGGCACTTTTATAACTTTTGCCATCTTGAGAGGTCTTTTAAAATGCTAAGTCCCGGCGCAAAACTTCCGTCTCGGGAATTCCTGGGCCAGCTTTTCAATATTTCGCCGGCCTTCAAGATGTACGACATACCAGAATTCAGGTCCAAAACAGGCGAGGTAACGAGAGGCTGCTTTATTGTGGCAACGTTCATCCCGGACATGGTTGAGAAGGACATGTGGGCGATATTTTCCAAAGTGGTCCGGGCGTGCCGCATCGCCGAAAAATACGGCGTCGGTGTTGTGGCCCTGGGCGGTTTTACCTCTATCGTCGGCGAACGCATCGGCCAGGAAATAGCGAACGAGGTGGATGTGGCCGTTACAACCGGGAACACGTTTACAGCCGCAATGGCGCTGGACGGTACATTTAAAGCCGCCGGGCTTTTAGGGACTAACATTATGAATGCAAAGGCCGCTGTTATAGGCGGTACGGGCGACATAGGAAGCGCATGCAGCCGGGTACTTACGGATAAGGTGCGGCAGATCACTATTACAGGCCGGACAAAGGCCACGCTGCGCGATATGCGTTCGGAGCTTTTACGGCACAGGAAGGCCGCTGTGGTCGCCACGACCGACAACCACGCCGCTGTAAAAGACGCTGATATCGTCATAACCGCGGCAAGTTCTACGCAGTCCATACTGGATGCTGCCTGGTTCAAGCCCGGCGCGGTCATATGCGACGTAGGCTACCCCAAAAATATATCATATGCGCCGGTGACACGTAATGATATCCTTATATTTTCAGGCGGGCTCGCCAGGACACCCACGCCGGTGAATTTCCCGGTTGATACCGGGCTGCCGGCCACAAATGTCATGTACGGCTGTTTTGCGGAGGCTGCGATACTTGCGCTTGAGCACCGTTTCGAAAGCTTCAGTTTCGGCCGTGGCAAGATCACGCCCGAAAAAATAGAAGAGATCCGCCAAATGGGCGCAAAGCACGGCTTTGAAGTTGCGGATTTTTACTGGGGGGACAAGCTGGTCGACGCGCCGCTTTTTGAAAAGATAAAGGAATTAACAAATGCCTAGGAAAGATTTTGATATTATCATCGTGGGTTCCGGGACATGCGGAGCGACGCTTGCAAAAGAATTATCCGGTTGCGGCAAGTCCGTGCTTGTAGCGGAAAGAGGGCAGTTTTTTACTTCGAAACAGACCGGAAGCGAGTTCAAGGCGCTAAAATATTATGACCGGTGCGGCCTCTGGAGCAAGACAAAAGAAGGCGTCGTATATTACAGGGCTATAATGGCCGGCGGGACCTCGATCATAAGCTGCGGCAACGGCGTAAGGTCTATGGAAAAATATTTTAAGAAGATGGGCATAGACCTTAAAAAAGAATTCGCTGAAACCGAAAAGGAGCTTTGCATAAAACCGGTTCCTAAAAAATTCCTGGGCCCCGGGACGCGCGCCATCATGAAAGCGTCATCTGCCCTCGGTTTTAAAATGTTCCCGATGCCTAAATATATCAATTTTAAAAAGTGTATTGCTTGCGGGAATTGCGTACTAGGATGCCTTTCCGAAGCAAAATGGTCGGCATTAAGGTACCTGAAGGACGCTCAAAAACGCGGGGCAAGCGTTCAGTTCGAATTGAACGTGTCGAGAGTGCTGGTCAAAAACAAACGCGCCGTCGGCATAGAAGCAGTTGCGAAAAACGGCGCAAAACAGAATATATACGCGGATACCGTGATCCTGGCTGCAGGCGGCCTCGGGACACCGGTTATATTGCAAAATTCAGGCATAAAGGCCGGGCAGAAATTATTCCTGGATCTTTTTACGGTTACAACAGGCCTTGCCAAGTCTAAGGGGATGACGGGCGAGGTCGTAATGGGGGCCGTGCATCTGAATAAAGGTTTTTTACTTTCGCCGTTCATTGATGTT
>JAPLLL010000033.1:0-5798 GCA_026387595.1 Candidatus Omnitrophota bacterium | reverse complement strand
TCCTTTCGCGATGGCTTCGGTTGTGCCGGTCCCGCTACGGCGCAATCTGAACATAATGTCTAACCATAACCGGATGCTCGGCATCATGGTGAAGATAGATGATGACACCGTCGGCCGGGTTCGCGGCGCAGACCGCGTCGAAAAAACAGTAACAAAAAGCGACCTGGCCAAGCTTGACAAAGGAACGCGTATCGCAAAACAGATCCTTATACGGGCAGGTGCGGATCCAGACAGTATCGTAACCACAAAAATACGCGGCGCGCATCCGGGCGGTACGGCAGCCATAGGGGAAGTCGTGAATAAACGTTTCGAGACCAGGGTCAAGGGTTTGTTCGTGTGCGATGCAAGCATTTTACCCATATCGCCGGGCATTCCGCCTATAGTTACGTTAATCGCTTTGGCAAAAAAATTCGCAAAAAGGGTTTAACCATAAATGAACCTTTACGGCATTTCATCCATACTGACGTGCATTACCAGCCTCGCAATGGCGGTCTTTGTATATGTAAAGGGCTATAAATACCGCCTCGCAAGGATATGGTGCGGGCTTGCGACAAGCGCCGCGATATACGGTTTCGGCGCCTATAACGTTACGCTAGCCAAAAACGCGGCAGAGGCGCTTTTATGGTGGCAGATCTCATATGTCGGTGTTATCCTGACCCCGTTTTTCTTTCTCTGCTCCGTATACGAATTTTTGGATATCAAGCGGCCCCTTATAATCGATACGATAACACTGCTTACATTTTTATTTTTGACGGTCAACTTTTTCTGCCGCAAATTATTCATACATAATTGCACGCTGTACTTTACCGGTTCTAAGTGGGTTATGCCGATATATTTTGTGTATCCGCCCGGCCCGCTGCTTATGATATTCATCCTTTTCGTATTTTTTGGCTGGACCGCGTACGCAACTATTGAACTTATAACGCATTATCGAGCGCTCAGCAGCCTTAAACGGAGCCAGGTCAAATACTTTATTGTGTCTGCAATACTGGGCTTTGTAGGCGGAGGCGCATCATTCCTTCCGTGTTTTGGAATAAGCTTTTACCCGATCTTTAACTTCACGGTGCCGTTCTATTTTGTCGTGATGAGCTATACGATACTGCGCTACCGCCTGATGGATATAACAGTCGCAATAACCCGGACCGGCATATTTGTGGTCTTATATACGTTCCTGCTCGGCATACCGTTTGCGATAACAGCGCGGCTTAAAGACGCCTTCATAAGGTTTTTGGGGGAAGATTGGTGGATGCTGCCGACAGGCGCGCTTGCTATCCTTGCTACAGCCGGCCCGTTTTTATACATATATCTGCAGCGAAAAGCCGAAGACCGCCTTCTCAAAGAACAGCGGCTTTATCACGAGGCGCTGCGGGAGGCCGGCATGGGCATGACGCGTATCCGCGACCTTCAAAAGCTGCTGGACCTAATCGTAAACGTAGTTACAAAAAACGGGCGGATACAACATTCCGCGATGTACCTTTATGATGATATCAGGCGCGAATTCGCCCTGAAGGCAGGGTACAATCTTGGGACTGACCAGCCGCAATCGGTAGAAAAAGAAAATCCGCTGATCTCATGGTTTGAAAACCATAAAGAACCGCTGGTCCATGAAGAGATAAAACATGAGGACGAGGAAAAGCCAACGAAAGAAAGGGCCATATTGCGGGAGCGGATGCTGATCTTAAACGCCGCCGTTATCGTTCCGAGCTTCCTTGAGGGCAAACTCGTAAATTTCCTCGTGCTGGGCGAAAAACTTACAAAACAAAGCTACACGGACGAGGATTTTGCGATCTTCTCCATTTTGGCGAACCAGATAGCGGTTGCTATTGAAAACGCCATACTTTACGGAAGCATTGAAGAGCAGGTAAAGCAAAGGACAAAGGAATTGATGGACGTGCAAAAGCAGCTTGTCCAGGCTGAAAAGCTCGCTACGGTCGGCACGCTCGCGGGCGGGGTAGCGCACGAAATAAACAACCCGCTGACCGCTGTTTTGACGAACGTCCAGATGCTTTTGGAATCGGACACAATAGACGACAAGCTGGACCGCGAATCGCTTGAGTTGATAGAAGAGGCGACAAAGCGCTGCAGGACAATCGTGCAAAAATTAATGACCTACGCCCGCAAGCCGCTTGAAACAGTCGAGATCACCAGGGTGAACCTGCTTGATGCGCTGGATAATGTGCTGGGATTTATAGGCTACCAATTGGACCAGGATAGTGTTAAAATAAACATAAAGGCAAAAGAAAAAGCGTACCATGTAATAGGCAATTCGAATGAAATAGAACAGGTATTGACAAATCTCATATTAAACGCGCGTGACGCTATAAAGCAGGTCAAAAAGGGCGGCACGATCGATATTTCGTTTTCGTGGCACGGAGAATGGGTGAAGACAGAAGTGGAAGATGAAGGAGCGGGTATACCCAAAGAGATCACTTCAAAGATATTTGACCCGTTTTTTACGACAAAGGACGTAGGCAGGGGCGTCGGGCTCGGGCTTTCGATATGCCAGGCGATCGTAGAAAAGCATAACGGGATACTGACCTTCAAATCAGAAGTGGGTAAGGGGACAACGTTCATGGTCCTGCTGCCGAGGGCGGCGAAACAACCGGCGCGTGTTGAGGGGTAGATAAAAATGGCCGACATAGATTCTCATAAACCATTAATTGAGCGGTTGGCGCGTAAAAATATCCTTGTAATTGACGACGACGGCATGATCACCAAGACCTTGTGCGACCTTTTGCACCGCGCCGGGTTTTATGCCGATGCAGCCGCTGACGGGGCAAGCGGGATCGACAAGACGGAGAAGTCAGACTTCGACCTTATTATCTCCGATATCAGGATGCCGAACATAGACGGCGTCCAGATGGTAAAGCGGATAAAAGAGATAGCGAAGCTAAAGAGCCGACCTGACACGCCCATAATATTCATCACCGGCTACACCGACGACAAAGCCGTTGCTGAAGCCAAGCGCCTCGGCGAGGTCATATTTAAGCCTTTTGAAACGAAAGAGTTTTTGGAGAGGATAAAGAAGTATATATAAAAAGGAGTTGTTCATAAAATGGCGAAAAACATATTAATAATTGATGATGAAGAACTGGTTACTGAAAGTATCAAGAGGTTGCTAAAAAAGGAGGGATACAACGTAACCGTTGCCTGCAATAGCAAAGAAGCTATGGAGTACATACAAACGAACGACTTTAATCTTATTGTTAGCGATATACGAATGCCGGAGATTGATGGTGTCGAAATAATAAAAAATATACGGGAATATTTGCAACAAAAAAATAAAAAACCTATTCCCGAAATTCTAATCACCGGGTATTCCAGCGATGAAACCTTTAAACAGGTACAAAAGCTAAAAGTGGCAGATTATCTGTATAAGCCCTTTGATATACATGACTTTTTAGCAATAGTGAAGAAGAACTTAAGCTGAAGGATTATATATGACCGACGCTGCATTTACAGCTACAAAGCAAAAAGAATTCATATTTGAATTGGTTGTAAGTGAAGGAGATATCACTCCATATGGCAGCGCTTCTTTTGTTAATTATGTCCGGTGGTATAATATCGCGCGAGACGCACTGTTGCAATGGCGCAACCTCGGCTTTGAAGATACAATGAAACACATTATTCAAACAGAGGTCTCATTCTGTAACATTCAATATAAACGAGAAGCAATGCTTCAGGATGAGATAATTATAAAAATTAACAGTTCTGAAATTACAGATAGAACCTTTAATTTATTATTCACGATTATACGAAAAGATAACGCTCTTCTAATAAGTTTGGGCAAACAAAAAATAAGCTTCCGTAATCTCAAGACAAACGAAATTATTAATCTTAAGCACTCTTTTATTAAAAATGTTTTACGGTCAATTGAAGTTGATGAAAAAACGCTACTGTTTAAATACGAGTAGAGTTGGAGATTATGAAAATATTTAGTACCCAATTTGATATTTATTTTGAAGACATATCTCCATCTGGTAAAGTTCATCTTGAAAAACTTGCGGAGTGGATGTCGATGGCGCGGGAACAGTATCTTAAAAATACCTGTACTGACTACCTTAAGCTTTTCGAAGGCTCAGTTAAAATGTTTACTACAAGTATGGCATTAACAATAACTGGTAGATCTAAATGGACAGATAAAATAATAGTGGGTTTAACGAGTTCTAGTATTAGAAAAATATCATTTGAAATAAATGCCAATTTTACAAATACTCGTACCGGTGAAATAATTGCGAAAGGCATACAAAAAGTTATTTTTGTCGATACTATTGCAAATAAGTTCGTAGATATTCCCAAGGATTTAAAAAACAATGTTGTTCAATATGAGCGTTAAATCAATTTTAATATTAGTGTTTATTACGGGGATTGTTGAAAGATTATTTTCTATGTTTTTTCGGAAAAAAGAAAAAGACGGTATTGTGAAATATGGGTTACTAACTTATTTGCTTGTGACCACTTATCTATTTTGCTTGATAGCTATTTTATACGAATTCGTGGTCTTACATCGTAACTTAAACGTTACTTCTACTTTGATTGGATTCTTTATCGTAGTCATAGCATTTTACTTACGAAAAAGCTCTATTCAAGCCCTTGGAGATTTTTGGAGTATTCATATTAAGATTATCCCCGCTCAACCAATCATTACCTCAGGTCCTTATAGATGGTTAAAGAATCCATATTATATTTCTGTGATGTTTGAATTGGTTGGATGGAGTTTATTTCTAAATTCATTTTTAGCATTATGGGTTATTTTTGCGCTTCATTTTCCACTTATAATAATTCGAGTATTTTTTGAAGAAAAAACTCTCATTACTTTTTATGGTAAAAAATACAAAGGGGGTATTTAAATGGGCGTTATTAGCACGCTCGGATTATCCAACATACTAAAAATGCGGAAAGCTCATAATATTGCCCTGAAATATGTGCAAGGGTATGCTGTTTCCAGTTGTCTCTGCGCCCTTTCAAAAACTGACATGCTCGACGACTTCCAAAGAATGGGAAGTATCGATATAAAATCTTATGCAAAAAACAAAAATTTAGATGAAGAGGTTTTAACTAGCATCTGCGAATATCTCTATTGTACAAAGATTTTGGACAAGAACAAAAATAATTATCAGTTTTCCCGTATGGGAAAATTCATTTTTAAATATACCATGGGGCCGTTCAGCTTTATAAATGCGTATTCTCAAGTTTTTACAGAGCTAGAGTTTCTTCTAAAAAAACAAAAAAAGTACGGAGTTGAAATACATAAAGATGGAAAATGGGTTGCAAAAGCAAGTGCTGAAACAGAAAATTGGATACCGTATCCCATTATCAAAAAAGTGCTTCGCCAATATAATTTTAAAAGGATCATAGATTTAGGTTGCGGAGGCGCTGAATTCTTAATTAAATTATGCAATGATAATCAAGAACTATTGGGCTATGGTGTAGACATTTCTGCTAGCGCACTGAAATACGCTGAAGCTAAAATAAGTGAACATAAATTGCAAAAAAGAATACAATTAATCTACGAAGATATTTTAAATGTTAACGCATTTGCAAAAATCAAACCACAAAAAGTAGATGTTATTATTTCCATGTTTGTACTGCATGAATTTATTGATAAAAATGATAACCAAAATACTAAAATCGTAGCTATGCTTAAAAATCTTAAAAAGCATTTTCCGAATTCTTGGTTGATTGTTTGTGAGCTCTGTAAGAAAAAACCCGAATTATTAAGAAAAAGGGAGAGTCTAATTGCAGAACACCATCTATTTCATGCGTTAAGCAATCAACGAATAGTAACCGAGGGGGAT
>JAPLLL010000026.1:6140-6523 GCA_026387595.1 Candidatus Omnitrophota bacterium | reverse complement strand
TTTGTGGTCCTGGCTGGACGCAAGACAGACAAAATCCTCTCCGTCGCTTATGACCAGTATGGATGCCTCTTCGCCTTCAAGACATTCCTCTATGACAACTGTCGCGCCTGATTCCCCGAACACCTTAAAATCCATCATGTTGGCGATCGCGCCGAGCGCCTCTTCCTTATCCTTGGCCACTACCACACCCTTGCCGTATGCAAGGCCGTCCGCCTTCACCACTATCGGCGCGCCCTTGGTCCTTATATAATCTTTGGCTTCTTCTGCATCCTTAAATACCTGGAATTCCGCCGTAGGCACATTGTATTTTTTCATGAGCTCTTTGGAAAAGACCTTGCTGGATTCTATCTTTGCGAGCCCTTTCGTAGGGCCGAATATCCTTA
>JAPLLL010000026.1:0-6129 GCA_026387595.1 Candidatus Omnitrophota bacterium | reverse complement strand
CTTATGCCCTCAGCCTGGAATACGTCTACTATCCCGAGCGACAACGGCTTTTCCGGCCCTACCACCACAAGGTCAATACTTGTGTCCTTTACGAATTTAAGCAGGCCGACTATATCATCGGCCTTTATATTGACCAATTCGGCGTGTTTTGCTATGCCGCCGTTCCCCGGCGCGCAATAGACCTTGTTCACCTTTGGGCTCTGCACAAGCTTCCACACAAGCGCGTGCTCTCTGCCGCCCGATCCTATGACCAATACTTTCATTCCGTTTCTCCTCAATTTCTATCGTTTACATTCTGGAAATTGATCCCGAGCCTCTATTGCCTCTACCATGAGGCGAGGGATTTTTCAAACGAGCTTTATATCGCCGGTGCCCCTGATAACCGTGCCTATTATCCAGGAACGCATCTTTGACTGCGCCAATTTTTTAATTATTGCCTGCGCCTTTGCTGCATCCGCCGCAATGACCATGCCAATGCCCATGTTAAAGCAGCTGTACATTTCTTTTTCCGGGATATTGCCCTTTTTCTGCATTAACCTGAAGATCCGTGGCACTGGCCAGGAGTTCTTGTAGATCAGGAACGCCTTGTCTTTAGGGATTATCCTTGGGATCTTGCCGTAAAATGCCCCGCCTGTAATATGGGCAATACCTTTGATAGCCGTAAGCCCTAAGCCGTAAGCTGTAAGTAAAGAAAGCACGGGTTTAACATAAATTCGTGTAGGTTTAAGCAATTCTCTACTGAAATATTTCAATTCGCTTTTTGAAAAGACATTGCGCGCTAAAGAATAGCCGTTAGAATGAAGCCCTGACGATTCAATGCCTATGACGGCGTCCCCTGTTTTAGTTCCCGAACCGTCTATTATTTTATCTTTTTCAACGACGCCCACGCAAAAACCCGCAAGGTCATACTCTCCTGTTTTGTAGAATGCCGGCATCTCTGCGGTCTCGCCGCCTACTAAAGCGCATCCCGCCTGCATGCAGCCGTTTGCAATGCCTTTAACTACATTCGTAAGCACGCTGGTATCAAGCTTGCCCGTCGCAATATAGTCCAGAAAAAATAACGGTCTGGCCCCGCTGCACAGGACATCGTTCACATTCATCGCAACAAGGTCTATGCCTACGGTATCGTGTTTACCGGCGAGGAACGCAAGTTTCAGCTTGGTTCCGACTCCGTCGGTAGACGATACAAAAACCGGGTTCTTGTATTTTTTCGCCGCAAACTCGAAAAACCCGCCGAAAGTGCCGATGCCGCTTTTTGCACCGGTCTTTTTTATAAGCGGCTTCAGGCCTTTCACAAACTTGTCGGCCTTTTTTATGTCCACGCCTGCTTTTTTATACGTAAGCGCCATTATATGCCGACCTTCTTGAATATCCTGTCTACGTACTTAAGGTGGTATTTTAGATCAAAGCATTCTTCAGATTCATCAGCAGTAAGATACCGCCTTACCTCGTCATTATTGGAGACTATCTGTTTAAAATCCGGCCCGTCGTCTCTTAAGCTCATTGCGCAGCGCTGTACTATATCGTATGCCTCCTGCCTACTTAAGCCCTTGTCTATGAGAGCAAGGAGTACCCGCTGCGAGAAGATCTTGCCCCTTGTAAGCTCCAGATTTTTCAGCATTGCCTCGGGCCGGACAACCAGCTTATCAACTATATCTATTGTCTTATGCAGCATATAATCCAGAAGAATGGTGCTGTCCGGTACAATAATCCTTTCTACGGATGAATGTGAGATGTCTCGCTCATGCCACAATGCGACACTTTCAAGTTCTGCCTGCGCATTGCCGCGCAGCACCCTTGCGAGCCCGCATACCCGCTCGCACGTGATAGGATTTTTCTTGTGAGGCATGGCGCTTGAGCCCTTTTGCGTCGGCGAAAAATATTCCTCAACCTCGCCCACCTCTGTGCGTTGCAAATGCCGGAGTTCCGTTGCGAGTTTTTCAAGCGAGGTCCCGACGATAGCGCTGCAGGATTTGTGTTGATATCTTGGCCGGCTTAAGCCCGAGTTTCTTACACGCGTATTCTTCCACAAAAGGCTCTATATTGGCATATGTGCCGACTGCGCCGGAGATCTTTCCCACGCTTATAATATCACGCGCGGTTTTTAATCTGCCTAAGTTGCGCTTGAACTCGTCGTAAAACAGCGCCATCTTAAGGCCGAACGTAACGGGTTCCGCGTGCACGCCGTGCGTTCTGCCTATCATGGGCGTATTTTTATATCTGCGGGCTTTTTTCTTAAGGACTTTCAGCAGGCCCCTTACGTCTTCGATAAGGATATCGGCTGCCTGCCGCATCATAACCGACAAAGACGTATCTAGCACGTCGTTGGATGTAAGGCCCATGTGCACGTATTTTGAGTCCTCACCGATGTTTTCGGCAAGGTTGTTCACAAAGGCGATAACGTCGTGATTCGTGGCCTTTTCTATCTCGTTTATGCGCTCTACGTCGAATTTTGCCTTGGATCTGATATTGTGGAGGGCGTCTTTGGGGACTTTCTTAAGCTTCGCCATCGCTTCGCAGGCGGCTATCTCAACATCCAGCATCGCCTGGAACTTGTTCTGGTCCGTCCAGATGGCGGACATCCTTGGTAGGCTGTAGCGTGGTATCATATGTTTAGTCTTATGATAATATCACAAGAAAGTTATACCACAGGAATATACAATGTGTCAACGGGGAAAACTTGCGGGAGGATGGTTAAACCTGGTCTTCGGGAAGCGGCAGGCGCTCGATTGTAAATGTTCGTGGTTTGGAGATTTCTGTTGAAGAAGTCTCCTTTTTAGATTTTTGTGTGAAGGCACGAGCTTCTATCTCCACCCACAGATCCGACCTGCACACATCTGCGATAAGGAAAACTGCGCACGCATCAGGAAATTTTCTTCTTACTATTTCCCTTATTTTTGGGTAATCTGACTGGCGTTTTATGTAAACCGTTATCTGCGGTGCATTCGTCAAGAACCGCGCCCAGGGCAGGCGGCTGGCCCTTGGCGGCCAGCAGGACTATCCCCATATTGTGTATGGTCAAAAGCGTTTGCCTAACGGCTTCCCTTGGGTCTGTATATCTTGATATCGCCTTTGTAATGGAAGCCGTGCCGGAAACAAACGTTTCCGAATTCGCGCCTGCCTCCAGCTCCTCGTCAATACCTCTAGAAAACTGGGGGGGCCTGACACCGCCCACCAGTTGATCCGGCGGATAAGAATGGGCGCTGACCTGTTTCTTATTAGCTAAAAATCTCAGTGTGGTTTTCGCAGGATCCGCCGGCACAAGAATTGTACATCCGAAAACAAATCTTGCCCCTCCGGAAGTGCCTATCCCTGTAGCTGCCGGTGGAAGCCATACGTTTTCCGGTATGGGATGCCCGTCTTCGTCAAGCCTGATACAGCCATTTCCAAATTTTACAGCTTCTCTGCCGCGCAAAAGCCCCTTATAGATATCCCATCTGGCATTGTTAAATGCCTGATAAGGCTGAACACCATCGACAGAATCTGTTATGCCGTCTATATAGTGCCACGCCCTGATCATATTATCAAGACTAGCCCCGTTTTCTTTAACAAGGCCTTCCACTCGAAGCAGGGCATCCAAAGCCTGGTCATATAAATTATCAGATGGTCGCGAGATTCAACGCCCTGAACACATATCTTTTTGTTGCGGGCCCTATCAGTGACAACGGTAACATTATCATTTTTTCTGGAAACCTTAACCCCATCTCCGTACATTACGGTAAGCTGAATGGATATCTGATCCCCGTTTGCGGGCGGCTGCTGGATAAACGCAGTTGCCGGTAATGTCTTGCCGTAGAAATACTTTTTCATTACATCTTTACACGCTGTTCTTCGGCTGGCATCCGCCATGTAAACGACCTGCTCAGCAATAAAATCCTGGCTGACACCTTCTTTCTCAAGAACCCTGCGTATTTGGTCGCATGCATTTCTTGTCTGTTCTTCAAGTGTGGCACCGATGGTTTTGCTTACCGTTATTAAAAGCTGCTTATGCGTACCTGCGTCTACTTTTGCATACTGGGTAGCGCGCTCTTCCTTTTCATAAGCAGAAATTGGCCTTAGGGTGTTGTTTGTATAAACATCAGACAGGCAAAGCGGCTGGAACGCAAACGCTATGAGGAGAGATAATGTAAATATGGCTATTATTTTTCGCATGACTAAAATAAATTATACACTATACGCAAGGGTTAGTCAATGAAAAGTAGCTAACTTTTTTAAACCTTAATTTCGAATACAAAATAAGGGCAGGCTCTAAAGCCTGCCCTTGCTGATTCATCGTATCCCTCGCCGCCGAGATGTTAATCAACAGCGGCTCGGGATAAATTTTACTGCTTTAAAACTCAGAAAATTTAGCGGGGGTCCGATTTGAACGGACGACCTTCAGGTTATGAGCCTGACGAGCTACCAGGCTGCTCTACCCCGCAGTAAGAACGAATTTCAATCATATCACAGCCGCCTGATATTTGCAACAACAAATGTTCAGCGGGCGTTTTCCTGCGACTTATATATTATCTCGCCTTTTTTTATTATCCGCATCTTTTCACGGGCGACTTTTTCCAGATAAGAAGGATCCCCTTCCAGCCTGCTTAGCTCCTTCTGGAACCTTTTGTTGGTAGCCTCAAGCTGTTGTATTTTTTCCCGAAGCTCCCTGTTCTTCTGCGCAAGTTCCTGGTATTTTGAATACCCCGGGAAGAATATCACTACCAGGGCTATCAGGAATAAAAAAAGTTTTGTTACTTTCTTTTTTTCCATATCTTTGCGCCGTAAACAGCGGATGAGCCCAGCTCCTCTTCTATCCTGAGCAGCTCGTTATACTTTGCGATCCTGTCTGTTCTTGATACGGAGCCTGTCTTTATCTGGCCCGTGCCTGTTGCCACCACTATATGCGAGATCGTCGTGTCCTCTGTCTCGCCGCTTCTATGGGAAATTACAGCTGTATAACCCGCCTCTTTTGCCATTTTTATTGCGGCAAGCGTCTCGGTAAGCGTGCCTATCTGGTTTACCTTTATAAGTATCGAGTTAGCTGTTTTTAACTCAATTCCTTTTTTAAGCCTTTTTACGTTTGTAACAAACAGGTCGTCTCCGACGATCTGTATCTTTTGTCCCAGCCTTTTCGTAAGCTCTCCCCACCCGTCCCAGTCATCCTCGGCCAATCCGTCCTCGATCGAGACTATCGGATACTTATTTACCCAGTTTTCGTAAAACGCGATCATGTCAGCGCTTGTGTTTTCTTTTTTTGCCTCGGCCTCCAGGATGTATTTGCCGTTTTCGTAAAACGAGCTTGATGCCGGATCCAGCGCCAGGTATACGTCTTTGCCGGCCTTATAGCCTGCTTGTTTTATCGCTTCCAGAATGACCTCTACGGCTTCTTCGTTCGATCTCAGGTCCGGCGCAAATCCGCCTTCATCGCCTACGGATGTGGCAAGCCCTTTCTTATGAAGGACCGACTTCAGGCTGTGGAATACCTCAGCGCCCATGCGAAGGGCATCCTTAAATGTATCCGCGCCGAACGGCATTATCATGAACTCCTGAAGATCCACGTTGTTGTCGGCGTGTGAGCCGCCGTTTATAATGTTCATCATAGGGACAGGCAGGATATTGGCGCTGCTGCCACCTATATATTTATAGAGCGATACGCCTTTTTCATTTGCCGCAGCCTTGCACACAGCAAGCGATACCCCGAGAATGGCATTTGCACCGAGCTTCGATTTATTCTCCGTGCCGTCCAGTTTTATCATAAGGGCATCTATGTCTTTCTGGGCCGAGGCATCCATGCCGGTTACTTTGGGTGCGATCACTTTTTTTACATTGTCAACGGCTTTCAATACGCCCTTGCCGCCGTATCGCGATTTATCTCCGTCTCTTAATTCAACTGCTTCGTGTTCCCCCGTGGACGCGCCGCTCGGCACTGAAGCCCTGCCAAGTGTGCCGGAATCCAGAATAACATCCACTTCCACCGTGGGGTTGCCTCTTGAATCCAATATCTCTCTTGCGGTAACAAATTTAATTTTAGACATCTATCAAGCCCCCCCTAATGCTTGCGCCCATTCTCTTGGGTCGCTACTCAGTTTAGTTATTGACACCCTACGGGGACAGGTTCCTATGTCGGTCCAGGCGTTTCAGTCTGGAACC
>JAPLLL010000095.1:13163-14597 GCA_026387595.1 Candidatus Omnitrophota bacterium | reverse complement strand
ATATCCGGGTCCTGCCGCAGGAATGACCTTACCCCGGCGGCGAATGTAAGCCCTATCTGGGGTTTTATCTGCACCTGGTTTACGCCTTCCAGCCTGTATTCTACAGGATCTTCGATCGTAACGATATTTTTCTTCGGAGTGCGTAACTCGTTCAGCGCCGCGTAAAGCGTTGTTGATTTGCCGGACCCTGTGGGCCCTGTTATAAATATAAGGCCATTCGGCTTTGCAAGCGCTTTCTTAAACTGCGCCAGCACGCCGCTTTCGAAACCTATGCGGCCCAGGTCCGCTGTCATGGCTGTTTTATCCAGTATCCTTATTACCACCTTCTCCCCGTATATGGTCGGCATCGTGGATACCCTGAGGTCCACCACTTTATCTTTCATCCTGACCATAAAACCGCCGTCCTGCGGCAGCCTTTTTTCGGAAATATCCATCCTCGCCAGTATCTTTATCCTTGAGACAAGTGACAGCGAAAGCTGTTTTGCCGGCGGGGGTATCTCGTATAATATGCCGTCTATCCTGTATCTTATCGAAAGTTTATTCTCAAACGGTTCTATGTGGATATCGCTTGCCTTGTTAGAGATCGCCTCCATTATTATAAGATCCACAAGTTTTATTAACGGCGCCTCTTCGGCTGTTTTGCGCATTTGGTCAATATTTATTTCATCTATACCTTCCATCGCGTTTTGGCCGGCGGATTTTATCCCAGCCGCAGGGCCTGCCGCCTCTGCCGTGGCTATGGTTTTTTTGTAAAGGTCCTCCTTGCCGTAAAGCTCGTCTAACCCCTTCAATATATCGCTTATGGTCGCGACCGCCGGGATCGCCTCCAGCCGCGTCATAAGTTTAAGGTCGTCCAGCATGAGGATATTCTGCGGGTCACTGCACGCAACATGTATGGTCGATGCGGTCTTGCTGTAGGGAAGGATCATGTTCTGCCTGGCAAACAACTCCGGCACAACGGCCTTTATCTCCGGGGCCTGCGACATTTTTAATGTGCCGCCTGCGAAAGATAAAAACGGGAGGTTTAATTTTTTGCTGAGCGCCAGGGCCAGGTTTTCCTCGGATATAAAGCCTTTAGCTACCAGAACCTCCCCTATGGCCCTCCGCTGTCCGCCGCTTTTCTGGTCGGTCAAGGCCTCTTCGAGCTGCTGCGTTGTTATGAGACCTTCCTTGATAAGGATCTCGCCTAATTTGATCTGTTCTTTTGCCATTTAAAACAGCTACTCCCCTTTTTCCAGTTTGTCCAGGGCCTGCTGGATCAATTCTTCCCTTGTCGGCGCCTCGGATTGTTCTTGCGCGCTTTCAAGCGGGATGACCCCTTCATCGGTCTTGACTTCTATTGCGCCTGCACTGACGCCTTCCTGCATCTCTATATTGGTTTTGGTTTCAGTGGCAGGCTTCACACCCGCTATCTGGACCGTCTTTACAATATGC
>JAPLLL010000095.1:10161-13112 GCA_026387595.1 Candidatus Omnitrophota bacterium | reverse complement strand
GGTTTGCTTATCGGTCGAGCTATCGCTTTTAAACAAGCCGCCAATAAGCGGTATGTCGCCTAAGATAGGCACTTTGCGCTTGGTATCCGTCTTCTGCGTATCAAGAAGGCCGCCGATAAAGATCGTCTCGCCGTCCTTTACCATTACCTTTGCCTTCGCGCTGCGTTTGATGGGATTTAAGAAACCGGGATTCACGCCTGAAGCCTCGGTCCTGGATATGGCAGGTTCAAGTATCATCGTTATATATTCTGCCGCGTTTACTTGCGGCGTCACCTTTAAAGACAACCCTGTGGTCATTCTTTCAGCCGAGGTTGTTGAAGTCTGCGTCTGGGGCTGCGCTGTGGTCACTGACCCCACATAGGTCTCTGAAGTAATGTCTATCAGGGCGGTTTCATTATTCAGTGTCAGTAATTTTGGCCGGGCCAAATATTTTGTATTCGCATGCGAGCTAAGGGCCTTAAGGGTCATCGTAAGGTCCCCGAACGACAGTGTGCCGAACGTAAAGGTCGGGCTTGCGTCGTGGTCCTTAAAACTCTTTGTTCTATAAGGAAAACTATACCCTTTTTCCAGGCCCGAGTATGTAGTGGACCACTCGCCGCTTGTCCCGCCGTATTCCAGGCCGAGTTTATCGGCAACATCCGTGGTGGTCTCAACGATCTCTGCTTCGATAAAGATCTGCGGGGTCGGCGTATCGAGCTTCACAAGCATTTGCTCTAGCAACGGGAATTGATCCGGTATATCTGTGATGATAACGCTGTTAGTCCTCTGGTCGGATATGATATTCCCCGCGGGGCTTAATAATTTTACCAATATATCCACTATGCCCTGGGTCTGCGTAATGCTCGAAGTGCTTGAGGCTGAGGTAGAGTTAGAGGACGGGGCAGTGGAGCTGGCCGTTGATGAACCGGCAGGGCTTGCGGAACTCTCGCTCCCTATGCTGCTTGTGCCGGTTGCCTGTACGCTAAGCGGCGCAACCTGGGCAAAGTTAAGCGTGTAGATCTTAGTGATGGTTTTTATCTTGGCCTCTCCTGACGGCCGCACGATGAAAATGCTGGAATCGGGCCCTTTTTCATAGGTAAGGCCGTTTGCCTGGACGATGGAGTTTATTGCATTTTTTATGGGCACGTTTTCCAGATACAGGGTGATCTTTTTATCCTGGACATCCTCGCTGGGTATGAAATTAAGCCCTGATTGCTGCGAAAATATCTTAAGCACGTCTTTTAAGTCGGCATCGCGAAAATCCATTGATATGCGCACGTCGCTTTGCGGAAGTTCAGGAAGACGCGACTGTTCCGTAGCGACGCCCGCCTGCCCAGTCGGTCCGGCAATGGCGGGCCCCGTAAGGGTAGGCAGGCAAAAGCCAAGGGTCAGGCATAACAAGTAATACATAACGCTCAACGCGATTTTTTTTCTTTTCATATCAGCCCCTCATTTAATGGGTAATATTGTTTCTTCCCCGTTAAAATTTATCTTTATGCCTTCTTTTCCTATATTAACGACTTTAACGCCTTCTATGGTTTCTCCGACGGTAATAATTTTATTGTTTATGATCGCCTGCGGTTTTGATGAACCCCAGATAACCGCTGATATCAATAATTGAGGAAGCGGCGTTTTCGGCGCTTCCTCTACCATAATTTCTTTTTTGGAGATCACAAAACTGTTGTCCAGCGGATCCCTGTTTTCCCGCCCAGTATATGCGATATTACCCGTAAGCCCCGTCGGCAATATATGTTCGGCCGGCTGCACTTCTGATATCTGTATTGAGGGCTTGCCGGGCTCTAAGGAAATGACCACCTTTTTTGTATCTTTCAGCTTAGGAAGCCATATAACCGCCAATATGGCCACTCCTATCATAAGTATGATAAGTTCTTTTATGTGTTTGTTCATGATCCGGTTTTCCAAAAATAAGTGGCCACTGCGATATCAGCATCGAGCCGCTCGCCGTTCTTTTTGAACGAAAGGCTGTTTATTTTCATGAATTCCTTAGAGTTTTCCACCTTGGACACAAAATCCCCTAATTCGTTGAACCGGCCTGAGACCGAGATGTTTATCTTTGCATATTTAAAATCCGTGACCTGGACAACGGGACCCGGATTCAGGGCCTTCACTTCGAGCCCGGAAGCAGCTGCCATGCTGGAGACCTTTTCAGTCAACCATGATGTATCTGCTTCTTTCGGAAAAATGCCCTTATATTTATTCAGCCCTGCCTGCAGGTCCTCCAGTCTTTTGGCCACCTCCAGCTTCTGGTTCTCGTTTGATATCGTCCCACTTATCTGGCGCATCTGGGACATTGTCTTCTTATAGATCCTATTATAGGCGAACCAGATACATAAAAGCGCTACGCCGATACCGATCAGGAGTATCTGATTTTTCATCAGGTCGTTCTTCTTTAAATTAAAAGCAAACTTAAATGCCATGGTCTAAAATTCTCCCGCATTCATGTAGGCAACAGCTGACTCGGCAAACCTCGAAATGCTTCCCGTGCAATCAATCGAAAACTCAGCCAGTTCCTTTCCGTAGGCAGACACCCTTTTTAGGCTGCTGAGTTTTATATCCTGGAACCCCTCGCTTAGGCCCGGATCCTGTTTCATTTGGGACAATATCCTATTCGCAATGGCGGCCTCATCCCTGTCTTTCGAATATATCATTCCTGTTATATTAAGCGTCCTGGACTTGCCGGTTTCGTCTGAAAATTTAAAGGCCTCTATCCATGCGCTTTCAGGCATGATCTTTCCGAGTTTATTTAATTTTTTAGTAAGAAACACCCTGTCCTTGCCGACAAGCCCCTGTAGAGAGTCCAGTTTGGCGCCGATCTTTTTCTCGGCATCCGCAAGACTGGCCAGGTTCCCGTCCAGGCTTACACCTGCCACTATCGGGCGCTGGGATTTTATATTGTTTACGGCGCGCGTCTTATAAGACAGGGTCACGGACATGATAAAATTAAGAATGAT
>JAPLLL010000095.1:4132-10142 GCA_026387595.1 Candidatus Omnitrophota bacterium | reverse complement strand
TTCAATGATGAGCGGCTTGTAATCCCTTATTTGTCTCGGCATTCCGGCTTTAGGGACCCTGGTAAGAAGATTTATCTTTGGCTTGG
The DNA here is from genome assembly GCA_026387595.1 of Candidatus Omnitrophota bacterium. Taxonomy (GTDB): domain Bacteria; phylum Omnitrophota; class Gorgyraeia; order JABMQH01; family JABMQH01; genus JAPLLL01. The sequence continues at coordinate 10,056 of JAPLLL010000095.1, read as the reverse complement.
GTTTTTCAAAACCGGACATTGCAAGCCCTGCGGCGATAAGTTGTTTTCGCGACAATTCATTTAAGCCGGCTATTTCGTCTTTAAGCTCCAGGACCTCTACCCGGTCAACTGAAGCGTTCTCCTTCAAATACAATTCTGCGCCGGCCAGGTCGCCTTCCCCGCATATCAAAATTTTTTCAATACCGGTTTCCTTCGTCTCCCTTTTAAAATAGTCCACAGAAAGCCTGAGATTGTTCAGCATATTTGTAAAAAATACTTCTTTGGAGGAAGACGGGGCGATCTCTCTTACAAGATAAGGCTGGTCATCCTTTATTATAATAATGCTGCCGCGGCTGTCTTTTTCGACGTGAACGACCGCCTTGCTTTCCTGCCGGCTACCCCATTTATCCGATAAAGACATAACCCGTATAAGCGCGACAGGCATGATATCTAAAACGTTGAGGGTAATGCTCAAATCCTTGAATACCTGCAAGTTTTTTTCGGTTGCCTGTTTGTTCGCCGCGGCAAAAAGCACATCCATGCTCATTGCGACCTTGTTTTCTGAAGTCACATAAAAATCAGAAATAACATCATCCAGCTTGAATGGTATGTATTTTTGGGCTTCGAATTTTACCGCGGTCATCCTTTCCTGGGGAATCAGGTACGGCATAATAAAACGGCGCAGCATTATCTCGCCCTGTGGCAGGCAGGTATTGACATTGCTTCTCTTCTGTCCCGCCGCGTCAAACACCCGGCTTATCCCGGCTGTCTGGCCCTCAAAAAGCGGGCTGCGCGCGGTTTTAATTATCTGGGGCTTCCCCTTCAGGAAGCTCATGACCACCAGGTCGGCAAAATCAGCGCCTATGTACAAACCAACTTCTGTAACTGCCATTACGCTTCCCCTTTAATACCCCTAATTGATCTTCGCTCCATGTTCAAGCCACGTTATAAGGTAGGACCTTAGAAAACGCCAGCTCCTGCCGATCTTATTCGCCGGTATCTTTTTCTGCTGGGCCAGGTTGTATACCGTCGATTTGCTCAGCTTAAGGAAACGGCTTGCCTCTTCTAAAGTCAGTATCTCGTCGTTAATAGTCCTCACCATTATATACCACCATTAGATATTACTTAATTCTAGTGCTAAGTATATCATGCTAAAAAGTATTTGTCAAATCTAAATAACACTATTTGATAGTAGTTGATAATAGATGATATCCTTAGCAAAATCAGAAGTAGTCCGCAAGCAACTCGCCTGTCTTATGGAATATGGACTTCAAAAAGCCGTTATTTGTAAGCCCGGTGCCCTGCCTTGTTTTCAGGCCAAGTTCGGCAAGCCCCAGGGCGGTCATGTACCCCTCATCCAGAATAACACCTGCAGCATTGCGCGAGGCTGCCTCCTTGGCGCTGAAACCCAGCTTACTTGCCGCCCATTCCACAAAACCCTCCATGGCGACAGTGCCGCCGCATATGACAGCCCCGCCCTTTACAATATTATTAAACCCCTTGAATCCTCTTATTTTACCTGAAATTTCGCCGAATACTGCCTCAAGGCCGGAGATCATTACCTTGTTTAAATCCGACCTTACTATGCTATGCTGCTTTCCCATCCAGTCAAGCGGTATGCCTTCATTGCTGCGGCCGTCGCTATCCCCTGCAAAGAAAGCGTATTTTTTCTTCAGGTCCATGGCGAGCTCGTACGGGACATCGAACCTGGCAGCGATCTCATTTATGATATCGGCCTGGCCCCTGGCCACCGAGTCAAAAAATAAAAGTGCGCCTTCCTTAAATATGCCAAATTCCGTAATGTCGGTTTTCATGTCTATCAGCAGGACACCTTTTTTCTTATCGTCTTCGCTTAATACGGAATTGGAAAGGCCCACGCCTGTCAGCACCACCCGTTCGACATCAAGCCCGGCAAAATTCACGGCCTTTACGATATTCTGGACCTGGTTAAAAGGCGCGGTCACCATAAGGACATCCGCCTCAAGCTTGCTTCCGTAAAGGCCTTTCGGGTTTTTCACACCGTCCTGGCCGTCTATCATATACTCCAGAGGAAAAAGGTATAAAAGATGCCTGTCGAGCGGGACAGATACGATCTTGCATGATTCAAGAAGGTCATCTATATTCTTCTGCGAGATCTCGCTGGATCTTTGCGGAAGCGCTGTTACGGGATGCGATATCTCCTGTTTTATATCCGGTCCGCTTATGTTCACAAAAACAGAACTGATCCTGCGCTTATTTTTTTGGCTGATATCCTCCGTTACTTTTACGATGCCTTCGGTCACATTGTCAAGGTTCACTACCGAGCCTTTGCGCACGCTGTTTGAGACAGCCGCCTTTGCGGAACCGACAAAACTTACCGCGCCTGATTTCGAGTCTTTTTCAAGGGCCACCATGCTGACTTTAGTGCAGCCTATCTCAAGCCCGGCCACTATATTGTTCTTTTTCATATTCTCCTCTTTACACTTTTCACTCAAAACCTTACACTTTTTTTACCGCGGGCCTATTATTACGTTCCCAAACCGCAGATCTATATATTTTATCCGGTTCTTATCAAGCTTGGCCGTTTCAAGCATCTTCTGCAGCATAGAAAGGCGCCTGCGGAAGTCCTCCCCTCCGATTTTTATCTCTATGCCGCCCTCTATATATAAGGAAAGGTTGTTATCGTCCGAGATATCTATCGTGTGTATCTCATGTTCTTCTGAAAATTTTGTCTGATACAGGATCTGCATGAGATTTAGGGCGGTTTTTAATGCGGGATAGTCTGATTTTTTGCCCAGGCCTGACACTATTGCCCGTGATTCGGCCCCTGTTATTATAGGCAGGCCTGTTTGCAGGAGGCCTTTAGGCCCCGGCAGCACAACGCCTTCGACATCCACCAGATAGAATCCCGCCCCAAGGCTTATCTGCGCCACGGGCCTTCTGGGTTTGACAGTAAGGACGAGTTTGTTCGGCAGGACGCGTCTTACTATGACCCCTCTTGTCTCCGGGTATTTTGAGATTATATAGTCCCTGGTGGCCTTTAGATCCACGTCAAATATGCTCCTGCCCTTTTGGATACCCAGAAGCTCCTTTATCGTCTTTTCCGTAAGTGCGGTCCTCCCGACTATCAGTATCTCAACCTTATCTATTTTAAAATAACCGGAATGCGCAATGAAGGCCTTAGTCCAGTTAAAAATCCCCAGAGACAATATGACTAGCGCCGTAAACCATATAAGATTCCCTATCCTCAAGAACCTGGGCAGGGAAACTTTCCTGAACTTCCTTGCCAACTCTTAAGCCTCCGTTGCCGCGGATTTTACTATTTCGGTGCACAGCCGGCCGAAATCCATTCCCGTGCACGCGGCTGCTTTCGGAAGGAGGCTGTGCGATGTAAGGCCGGGTATTGAGTTCACCTCAAGCACAAATACCTTCCTTTGCTTTTCATCCAGCATCATGTCAACCCTTGAAAAAGACCTGCACCCGAGGGACGCATGCGCGAGCTTGCCTGCCTCCTGCGCGGCCTTGTACAGGGCCGGGTCTATCTTCGCGGGCGCGATATATTGCGTCTGTTCGCTTTTGTATTTGGCGTTGAAATCAAAAAAACGCTCCTTTGACACGATCTCCACTACGGGAAGCGGCTCATCATTTAATATCCCTACGGTAAGCTCCCTGCCGCCTATGTATTCATTGACTATTGCCTTGTCCCCGTAATCAAAGGCCAGGCTTACCGCCTTCCTCAGGCCCTCCATGTTCTCAACGATCGATATGCCTATGCTTGAACCTTCATATTGCGGCTTTACCACTAACGGGAAACCGAGTTCTTCCGCGATCTCAAGCAGCCTGGCGTCGCTTAGTATTTTTTTATTCACGATCCTGTATTGCGGCACATCCAGGCCGCTGGCGACAAATCTCTCGGTCGAGGCGATCTTATCCAGCGCAAGGTGCGATGCGAGCGGGCCCGACCCGGTATACGGTATGCCGACATTCTCCAGCATCTTCTGTATCGTGCCGTCCTCGCCGAATTTTCCGTGCAGCGCAAGAAAAGCAACATCAATATTAAACCCTTTGATCTGGGCCCCGGTAAGATTACCCTTAACATCCAAAAGAACCGTATCATAGCCCATATCTTTTAGCGCTTCAAAAACAGCTTTCCCGGATTCGAGCGAGATAGCCCTTTCGCTCGAAGGCCCTCCTGCCAGCACGCCTATCCTTTTAACTTTTTTCTGCATAGTTCTCCTTGCGACCATTTGTTTCGGTCGCTACTCAGTGTAGCTATAATAACTCTATGGGGACAGTTTGCCGCGGTCACTACGCAAACTGTCCCGACTGTGAATTATTTCTATTTCTAATTCTAGTTCTACCTCGTGTTTTTTATAAACTTCGTTCCGTATGAGCTCAATGAGCCCCATCACATCGTTAAATGAGGCCCCGCCTGTATTCACTATAAAATTTGCGTGCTTTCGGGAAACCATTGCCCTGCCGATACTTTTGCCTTTCAAACCGCAGGAGTCGATAAGCCTTGCCGCGCTGTCTTTAGGGCCTTTTGGATTCTTGAACACGCATCCGGCGCTCGGAAGCGCAAGTTCCTGTTTTTCGCGTTTTTGCGAAAGGAATTTTTTATACCCTTCAAGCGCTGCCTGTTTGTCTTTCAGCGGCTTTAACCCTAATTCGGCTTCCAGCACCACAAACCCTTCCAGGCCGGATTCCCTGTATCCGAAACCGGCTTCTTCTTTGCTGATATATTTAACGCAGCCTTTTTTATCCATTATCTTCAGCCTGTTTATGAAATCGGATATCCACGGCCCTTTCAAGCCGGCGCCTGCGTTCATTTTAACGGCGCCGCCGAGCGTGCCGGGTATGCCGGCCATAAATTCAAGCCCTGAACAACCCGCATCCATCGCGCCAAGGATAAACCGTTGAAGACTGCATCCTGCAGCACATGTGGTCTTGCCCCCGCTAAATTTAAATAACCTGAGATCACCTTCTAATTTAACAGCGATGATATCCAGCCCGGCGTCAGACGCTAAAAGGTTGCTCCCTTCTCCGATCAAAACGGCCCTGAGACCGTCTTTCTTAGAGATATCTAAAAGCTCTTTTACGTACTCAGGGCATTCGGCATGGGCCCATATCCTGGCCGGGCCGCCTATCCTGAACGTAGTATGTTTAGACAGCGGTTCGTTGTAACAAACCCTGCCTTTTAGTTTTAAGTCCTTCAGCAAGCTCATCCGAAAGCGCTCCTATGTCGCCCGCGCCCAAAATAAGCACGATATCGTTTGTTTTCAGGTTCTTTAAAAGATACGGCAATATTTTTTCCTTTTTGAATAAATGGATATTCTTCTGGCCGTTTTTAACTGCCTCATCATAGATTATCTTTGTCGTTACCCCGCCCATTGGTTTCTCAGAGGCGGGGTAGATATCCGTAAGGATAAGCTCATTAAGCTTAAGAAAACTTTTCCCGAATTCCTTCTTTAAGAATTGCGTCCTGGTGTAACGGTGCGGCTGGAATACGCCGACGATCCTCCTGCCCGGCCAGTTCCCGCATGCCGCTATCGTGGCCATTATTTCTTTCGGATGGTGCGCGTAATCCTCAACCACCATTATATCGTCTATATCCGCCTTCACCTGGAAGCGCCTCGCGGTTCCCTGATATTTCGAAAGCGCGCGCCGGATTATTTTAATATCGATCCCGAGTTCAAGGCCCAGCAGTATCACTGCCAGGCTGTTCTCCACATTGTGCCTGCCCGGCACGTTCAGTTCGAAACTGCCGAGGGATTTTTTATTCAAGACCGCTTCGTAAGAGGTATGGAACCGGTCCATACGTATATCGCGCGGATATATATCGGGCCCGTCGGATTCCGCAAGACTGTATGTAAAAATCCTGCGCCGGCATTTTTTCATGATTTTTATTATATTGGGGCCGCTGTTGCAGGTTATCAGGCAGCCGCCGCTCTTAATATTTTTCATAA
>JAPLLL010000095.1:0-4117 GCA_026387595.1 Candidatus Omnitrophota bacterium | reverse complement strand
GCTATTGGCGTCTATTATGTTTTTCAGGTTCCCGTAATAATCAAGGTGCTCCTCGTCAATATTGGTAAGTATCGCGCAGCGCGGCTTCAGCTTCAGGAAAGTCCCGTCACTTTCATCGGCCTCGCACACAGCGAAGCCGCCTTTGCCGTCCCGCCAGTTCGCATCGAAATACCCCACCTCTCCGCCCACTATCGCGGTCGGGTCAAGCCCTGCTTCGGTCAATAACAGCGCGGACATGGCGGTCGTAGTGGTCTTTCCGTGCGCGCCTGTTACAGCCACGCCTTTTACGCGGTTCACGAGTTCGGCCACGATATCAGAGCGGTGCATGATCGGAAGGCGCAGCTTCTTGGCCTTTATTATCTCCGGGTTCTTCTCGTCTATGCTGGTAGAATAGACCACGGCATCAGCGTCACCGGGAAGATTTTCCGCCCTGTGCCCGATAAAAATACAAGCGCCGGTTTCTTTCAGCTTTTGCGTAAGGCGGTTCGGTTTTATGTCCGAGCCGCTTATCTTAAAACCGCGGCTTAACAGGATCGAGGCGATGCTGGACATGCCTATGCCGCCTATGCCGATAAAATGCAACTTTCTTTTTTTCGCTAATATGTTCTTCATGCCGTTCTTGTTTTGTTTTTGTACAACCGCGCTATTTCCTCCGCGATATCACCCGCGGCATTAGGCCTTGCAAGTTTCTGCGCGTTCTCGGACATTTGTTTTAATTTATCCGGGCAATGCATCAGCCCTGAAATCATGTTCCAGAGGCCGGATGGCGTAAGGCCCCCCTGCGAAGCGACCACGGCAGCCCCGCCTGCCCCAAGGACGCCCGCATTCTCAGCCTGATGGACTTTTTTAGTGGGATACGGGATCAGGATCGAAGGCAGGCCGAAAAACGTTATCTCCGCCAGGCTTGTCGCCCCTGCCCTTGAAACCACGATGTCTGCGGCAGAATATACAATGCTCATCTTGTCAAAGAATGAAAAAACCCTATGCGATATGCCGAGCGGCTCATATACCGCCTTTACGGACTCAAACTCATTCATACCGCTAAGGTGTATGACCTGCATGTTATTCCTGGCAACGCTGTCGATTCCTTTTAACATCCTTAAAACCGTCTCGTTTATAAAGCGCGCGCCCTGGCTGCCGCCCATTACAAGTATGGTGAATTTATCCCTTGCAAGACCCAGGCCCTCACGCGCCTTTTGTTTATCCAATTTTACTAAATTTATCCTTATGGGGTTGCCGATCTGGCTGATATTGCCTTTGCGCAAAAGGAAACCGTTCGTTTCTTTAAAACTTACCGCTACCCTGTCCACGAATCCGGAAAGTACCCTGTTTGCGAGCCCGGGCACATAGTTCTGCTCGTGCACCATGGTCGGAAGGCCCATCATCTTTGCCATTGCCAATACAGGAAATGAACAATAGCCGCCAAAGCCCACGGCCACATCCGGCTTGAACTTTCTCAGTATCAAAAATGATGAGATCATATCTTTAAACAACTGCTTTTTACTATAAGAAAGCGGCGCGTATTTTACGCCTTCCCTGCCGAAGATCTCGTTATCCAGTTTTTTTGCGCTGCCCACAAAAAAGACCTCGCCTGAAGCGTCCAGTTCCTTGAATTTAAATGCCGCGGCTATCGCGGGGAATATATGCCCGCCGCTTGAACCCGCAGCAATGAGCACCCTCATGCCTCTCTCCCGGAATATCTTGCCACGTTAAGTAAGAGCCCCACAGACGCTATGTGGAACATAAGCGAAGTGCCGCCGTAACTTATGAACGGAAGCGGCAGGCCCTTCGTCGGGATCGCGCCGATGGCGGCCCCGATATTTATCATGGCCTCAAGGCTTATCATTGAAACAACACCCAACGCAATAAATCTTCCGAACTGTTCGGGGCAGTTAAACGCCACCTTCATCCCCTGCCAGAGAAAAAGCATGAACAGCGCCAGGACCGCGACAGTGCCTACAAGCCCCAGTTCCTCCCCGATTATGGAAAATATAAAATCCGTGTATGATTCCGGCAGGTAAAATAATTTTTGTCTTGAACCGCCCAGGCCCACGCCGAAGATCCCGCCGCAGCCGAGCGCGAGAAAAGATTGTATTACCTGATAGCCTATGCCACGCGGGTCCTCCCACGGATTCAGGAACGCAAGCATCCTGCGCCTTCGGTAAGGGACCCTGAACAGCGCCACGTACAATACGGGAAGAAGGCCTAAAACCGATACCAGTATATGCCGCGGCCGCACGCCTGCCACAAAAAACATGACACCTGTTATAACGGCCACGGCTATTGTCGTGCCCAGGTCTGGCTGAAGCAGTATCAATAAAAGCACAAAACCCGCGACCATCGCTGGGGGCAGAAACCCTTCTATAAAATTCTTTATCACGAGTTTTTTTCTGCTTAGGATATCGGCAAGATAGATTATAAGCGCGAGCTTTGCCAATTCCGAAGGCTGAAAACTGAATTGGCCGAACCTGAACCAGCGTTTGGCCCCGCCGATCTCCCTGCCCACGACAATAAGTGCCACTAAAAGCAATACCGAGGTCACCAAAAGCGGTTTTGAGAATTTCTGCAGCTTCCGGTAATCGAATGACATGAATACCAGCGCAAGCGCAAGGCCCAGCGCGACGTAGAGCATGTGCCGCTTCAGGTAATATGTCGAGTCCCCGAACCGTTCATATGCAACCATTGCTGAGGAGCTGTAAACCATTATGATGCCTATACAAAGCAGGATAGCCGTGACCGTATAAATATTTCTTATCGAATTCTGCACAGTTCCCTTTTTGCCTGTTTTTTCCTTAACCCCTTTACGGCCTGTTTGAACACGCAGCCCCTCTCTTCAAAATTCCTGAACATGTCAAAACTGGCGCACATGGGCGATAAAAGCACGGTGTCCCCCTCGGAGGCCAGCTTTAAGGCATATGAGGCGGCGCTGTTTAAGTCCTTTGCCGCGTATATGGACGTAGTGCCCATTAACTGCGTTTCCATCTTCTGCTTTGCCTCGCCGATCAGTATAAGCGCCTTTACCTTCTCTTCGATCATCGCCCTCAGCACGGTAAAGTCGCTGCCCTTGTCCCTGCCGCCTGCGATGAGCACGACCGGGCCATTAACCGATCTTATCGCAGCCATGGCCGCATCAACAGTCGTAGCCTTTGAATCATTTATGAACCTGACGCCTTCTATATCAGCCACGAATTCAAACCTGTGTTCAAGCCCGTTAAATGCCCTTAGCGTTTTTTCTATCACCGCGGGCCTGACCTTGAAGATCACCCCGGTTAAAATCGCGGCAAGCGCATTCTGTAAATTGTGCACGCCTTTCAGCATAACGGCATCAGGCGTCCCGGCATAAGCGTCCGGCAGTTTGCGGCCGCCTCCGAAATAAAGCACCCTGGACCTGATATTCCGCAATTTTTTTAAATACGGGTCCCCGGCGTTTAATATTGCCCAATCAGTAGCCTTTTGATTCCTGAAAATATCTAATTTCGCCTCCAGATATTCCCTGAAATCCGCGTGCCGGTCCAGATGGTTCTGCGTGATATTAAGGAATAGCGCCACGTACGGCCTGAATTTATCTGTCCTCTGAAGCTGGAATGAGCTTACCTCCAGGACGAATATAGTATCCTTATCCGCCTCCAGGACCTTTTCGCAAAAAGACACGCCTATATTTCCGCACACTATTGGTTTAAGCCTGGCAGCTTTCAGTATCTCGCCTATCAGTGTCGTTGTGGTGGACTTTCCGTTCGTGCCCGTGACAGCGACTATCCTTCCGGGACAAAACCTGTAGCCAAGCTCTATCTCGTCTATAACCGGGATCTTTTGTTCCTTTGCCCACGTGATGGGGAGCGAATTATCTTTTACGCCGGGGCTCGTGATGACAAGGCTTGAGCCTTTCACAAAATCTTTTGTATGGCCGCCTGTCTCTATTTTTATCCTGCCGGCCTTTTGCTTCAGTATCCTCGCCCTTTCTTTTATTTCCTGGCTATCCGCAGCGTCGGTAACCCTTACCTGCCAGCCTTTCCTGCTCAAGAGAAGGGCCGCCCCTTCTCCGCTCACTCCTAATCCGACTACAGTAGCAATCTTCTTTCCCTTCATTCTTTTCTCCATCCCCTAAGATCCTAAGACC
>JAPLLL010000121.1:4360-5848 GCA_026387595.1 Candidatus Omnitrophota bacterium | reverse complement strand
GCCTGCCGTAGTATGGAGGCGTCCGCCGGGGAAAAGGCGCCATATAAAAAAACTATAGTTAAAATGAGGGTAAATGGTTGTGATTTCATCGTCTGTATTACAATTATAGCAGATAATGGCAAAATTTCAATAAAAACTAACTACCTTTTTTATTATTTAACTATCTAGGGCGCGCTTTACTTCGTCGGCTAGTTTTTGGGTCATTCCCTTTGCCTGGAGGAGCTCGGATTTTCTTGCGGATTTTATCGCATCAACCGAACCGAAATGTTTTATGAGGGCGGTCTTTTTCTTCGGGCCTATGCCTTTTATGCCGTCCAGCATTGACGCGCTTGTCAGCCTTGAGCGCAGCCTTGTGTGGTAGTCTATCGCAAACCTGTGCGCCTCATCCCTTATCCGCTGGATCAGATACAATGCCATGGAGTTTGGGGGCAGTTTTATCGGCGTTTCCCTTTGCGGCACAAATACATGCTCGAACTCTTTCGCTATTGCCATGACGGGCATATCCTTCAGGCCCAGTTTATCCAGCTCCTCTTTTGCGCTTGATAAGTGGCCTTTGCCGCCGTCGATTATTATCAGATCGGGCAGCGGCATTTTCTCTTCAACAAGGCTTGCATACCTGCGCCGCACTATCTCTTTTATCATGGCATAATCATCCACGCCCTGTACTTCTTTTATCTTGAACCTCCTGTAACCGTTTTTATACGGCTTGGCGTTTACAAAAATTACCATGGAGCCGACCGCTTCTTTGCCGCTTATATTGGAAACATCAAACGCTTCTATCCTGGCCGGATCCTTCTTTAAGGCCAGTATCTCTTTTAGGACATCCAGCTGGCCCCCTTATCCCTGCGGCGCCCTCATACCTTTTTTCTTTTGAAGCGGCAATCATTTCCGTCTCCAATTGTTTCACCAGCTCGGGTTTTTTGCCTTCAAGGAACATGATCAGCCTGTTGGTAAGCTCTTCGTATTTTTTTGCATCGATCTTTCCCACGCACGGGCCGTTGCACTGGCCCAGATAAAAATTAAGGCAAAGCGACTTGGGCATGGTTTTACATGTCCTGAGCGGAAACACTCTTTTTAAGAACGAAAGCGATTTTCGCAGCAGCTTTGCTTCGGTGTACGGGCCGAAATACGTTGCGCCGTCATTCTTTTTCATACGCGCGATAAAAAGCCTGGGGAATTTTTCGTTCGTGGTCAGTTTAAGAAGGGGGTAATTTTTGTCGTCCCTTAAAGCGACGTTATATTTAGGCTGGCGGGATTTTATAAGCGCCGATTCCAGCAGGAGCGCCTCTGCCTCGTTCGCGGTCAGGATAAATTCCACGTCGCTTATATTGTTTACAAGCGCGGAAAGCCTGGCTGAAAGCGGCCTCTCCCTGAAATAACTTCTCACCCTTTTTTTAAGGGATGCGGCCTTGCCTACATATATCACATCCCCGCCCGAATTTTTCATCAGGTAAACACCGGGAGAATCCGGAAGGGTTTTTATTTTTT
>JAPLLL010000121.1:0-4349 GCA_026387595.1 Candidatus Omnitrophota bacterium | reverse complement strand
TTTTTCCTCAATACCCATGACAGGATTTCTTTAAGTTCGGAAGATTTAAGCAGAAAACACGTTAAAAGATAGGCGATGATCCCTGCGGGAATAGCGGCTATCACGTTTGTCTTAACAAGGACAAAATTGCATGCGACCAGCATCACCAGCCCGGCTGCCAGTATTTTGACAAGCGAATCCCAAACAGTGCTTATGCCGAGCTGGCCGATCTTGTTCCTTAAAGCTATATAAAGAACAGCGCAGTTAAGTATGGACGCCAGCGAATTGGCAAGCGCAAGGCCTCCCGCTTTTAACGGGCCCATGAGCATAAGGTTAAGCAGGACATTTACGACGAGTGCTGCTGCTCCGGCCTTAAGCGGTGTCTTCGTATCCTGAAGCGAATAAAACGCGCTCACGAGCACCTTTATGCCCCCGCAAGCAATAAGGCCTACCGCGTAGAAGAAAAGGGCGTCAGCGGTTATGCGCGTTGAATAAGCTGTAAACGCGCCCCTTTGAAATAGCAGGCGGGTGATCGGTTCGCTTAATACCATGAGCCCTATGCTGGACGGGACCAATATAAAAAACAATGCCCGCATGGAAAATAAAAGCGTATGCTTTAATTTTTCGGTATCGTTCTGAGCCGCGTGCCTGGACATCGCGGGCAGCGCTGCCTGCGCGATGGCTATCCCGAATATCGCAAGCGGCAGCTGCCATATCCTGTTCGCATAATAAAGCGCTGCCACCGCGCCCTCGCCCACTATGTTCGACAGCGAAGCCAGGATAGTGCTTACAAATACGTTGACCTGATACATGCAGGCACCGGCAGCCCGCGGTATCAAAAGGATGCCTATCTTTTTTGCCTCGGGGTGCCTGAATTCCGGCGTAAGCCGGGCCCTCCAGCCCTTCAGGTAGAGCGGTGGGATCTGTATCAAAAACTGCAAAAGCCCTCCTGCCAGAACGCCGGCTGCGAGGCCCAATATGTTTTCGCCGAACCAGGATGCGCAAAGTATCATTGAAAGGTTAAGCACACACGGCCCCAGGCTCGGCGCAGCGAAATGGCCGAGCGAGTTAAGCACTGCCATTGCATACGCCCAGAATCCCACCAGCAATAAAAACGGGAACAAGACCCGGGTAAGCATTACCGTCATGTCAAACTTTTCTTTATCAGCCATGAACCCGGGCGCTATCAGTTTTACTAACAGGGGCGACAATATTACGCCTGCGAGCGTAAGCACGATCAGCGCCACTACCAGTATGTTCAGCAGCACCTGTGCAAGTTTGAAAAATTCCGCCTTCCCTTTTTTGGTAATGGTCTCAGTAAGGACCGGCACAAATGCCGCGTTTACCGCCCCCTCCCCCACAAGATCCCTTAATAGATTGGGTATCCTGAAAGCAACCACGAAAGCCTGGGCATACAGGGCAGTGCCGAAAAAGCCGGCTATGACTATATCTCTTACAAAACCGAGGATCCTGCTTAAAAGGGTAAATGCCCCTATGACCCCGGCTGATTTCGCTATGGATTTATTTGTTGACATATTTTTTACCATATGTTATAAATTTACCACTATGCCTATTAAAAAAGCGTCATTTAAAAGCGTGCGCAAAGACAAAAAAAGGCACCTTAGGAACCTGAGGGTGTCCTCTGAATTAAGAACCCTCGACAAAAAATTCGAGGCCCTTATAGCGGCGAACAAGCTAAGCGATGCAAAACAGCTTCTGCCGCTTCTCATCTCTCATATAGGAAGATTGACCAAACGCCTTGCCAAGTTAGAGAGAGGCCAGAGCAAATAACCTTAAAAGAAGCGCCTGCCAGTCCAAAAACACATCCGGCTGACCGCTCGTCTTTACTCTAAGATCAAATTCCGTGATTTCTTTTACGGCCTTTTTTATCCAGAGAGCCTTCAGCTTCCTGCATTGAAGCATAAATTTCTCAATATCTTTGTTCCATACCTTTAAGTCACCGACTATTTTTTTCTGCGAACGGCCCTCTTTTATCATCCCTTTTGCCCTGAGTAGCCTCCTGAGCTGCCAACAGAACAATCCGGCTGCCCCGCCAAAGTCTTTTTTGTTCAGATTCTGGAAATCAAAACTTGCCTCAAGCATTCTTTTTTTATCTCCCTGGCTTATGGCATAGATTATTTCATCCACACCGCTTAAGATATCCTTCCCTACAAGTTGCTGAACGTCCTCTCTCGCAATAGAAGCCCTGTGGCCCGCATACACGCAAAGCTTCTCTATCTCCTGGTCAATAGCGCGCAGGTCGTTTCCCTTAAGTTGTTTAATGAGTTCCAGCGCCGGGAAATCCGCTTTCTTTTTTCTGGCGGCAAACCGTCCGGCGATCCAGTTGATCAGGTCCGTGTCATATATTTTTTTAAATGTCTTTACGTAGGCAAGGCCGCTTAGCTGTTCAAAAAATTTATTCGGGGGAAAATCCTTTTCTTTTATATCAGTATCCAATATAAGGATCGTGTTCGGGGACGGGGATCGGACGTAGTTTAATAATTGTTCCTGCGCCGGTTTGGAATCAAAAAGCTCGTCGATATTCTTTAATACCAAAAGGCGTTTTTTGGAAAGAAAAGGGATTGTCTTCGCCGTGTCAAACACGGCCGCGAGGTCTCGGACATCGGCCGCATTCATCAGCCCAAAGTCCACCTCGGCGGCTGCAGGCTGTTCATCTTTGAAAATTTTCTGCCTGGCGGCGCTGATCCATTCTTCTTTTAAGAATTCCTCATTGCCTACAAGCAGACAAACGGATTTGGATGGCAACTCACCAGACCTCTGTTGTCTTTTCGACAATACGCCTGGCAAGGTCGTCAACTGCCTCGGACCTTGCCTGGGCTTCGCTCTTCTGGAGCGAGCCGCTGGTCCTCTGGCTGGACTCTCCGCAGAAATTGGACAGTTGCCAGATAATCTTGTTCGCGGATTTATCCAGGAATTTGGCAGAGGCGCTGACCCTTACCCTGAATTCCGTAACGTTCTCATTGTCATCATATCTGAGGGGCTCTTTTATGTACTCCAGCAGTTCGCCGCTCAGGATCGAATCCGCCTCGTCAGGGTTTTTGGCGACCTTCAGGTTCCCGTCAAATATGAACCGCTCCGCCACGGCGTTGGTAAGTTCGTTTTCAAGGCCCGGTGAATAAAGCCTGAACGGCTTCTTGCTGGAAACCTCCGCTGCTATATCAATGCTGTTTTTAAAATTTTCCACGTAGACGGTCTTTATGTGGGTTGGAAGAAGCGATTTGGTGGTATAGCCACAGCCGGAAAGGACAGCGATCAATAAACAGTAACCGGTAAATAGTAATAAATTCGTGTATCTACCGCGATTGCTCATCTCTTATTCTGCCTCTGGAGGCGTTTCTCCAATTCCGTGATCTTGCTGAAGGCCTTCGTGCCCCATTTGGTCTTGGAGTAAGTGTCAACTATTTCCTTATAATATACCAACGCGCTTTCATAGTGCTTGGAACGCTCATAAAAACGAGCCGTATTATAAAGGCTTTCCGCTTTTGTCTCCTGCAGCCTGGCCAGCGCAAGGTCAGCCTCTTTTATGGTATCGCCCGCCTCTCCGCTCTTTACGAAATCCTCGAATTCCTTGATCGCCTCTTCGGTGGGTTCCTGGTCATAATTCGCCTTAAATGACATCTTATATATGCAGTACGCTGATTCGTATCTTGCCTGCTCGTATAAGAGGCTCTTGGGGTAATCGCTTACGATCTTCGAAAAAGCATCTGCCGCTTCTTTATACTGGCTGTTCTTCTTATAGCATTCCCCTATCTTGAACTGCGCCAGGTCAGCGTATTTCCCGTAAGGGGCATTCGCCACCACCTTATCAAATATTTCAAGCGCCTTGTCAATCGCCGGCAAGAGTTCTATGCCCAATACTTTTTCCTTCTGCCCGCTGAAGTACTGATTGCCTATGCGGTATTGCCTTTCTATTATTTCATCGGTAAGTTCCGAGCGCGGGTACACATCTATTACTTTTTGGTATGCCAAAAAGGCCGCGTAATAATCCCTTCTCTCTTCATATGAGCGGCCGGTATAATACTGCGCGTCCGGCGCAAGTTCGGACTGAGGATAGACCTTTATCATTTTCTTGAACTCGCTTATCGCCCTTGGATAATCCTTGGCAAGATAAAACTGCATCGCCCAGTCATACTGCTCCCTCGGGGTCCCTTTCGGCGCATACTTGGGGTTCACCCACTTGCCGCTCTTGGGCGTCCATATCCAGTATGCGTATGATGAGGCTGCGGTCAAATGACAGCATATGGCCAATAAAATCAGGGCGCGCAATAAAACCTTAAAGGATTTCATAATAGGATGATTATATCACAAGGAAAGAAAACGTCAAGCTGGATTGCGGAGGTCTGTTAGGG
>JAPLLL010000040.1 GCA_026387595.1 Candidatus Omnitrophota bacterium | reverse complement strand
GGAAATCCCGCTAATCACTCCTTTTCTTTTAAGGGAGTCCACTCTTTTCTTTATTGCAACATCGGTTAATCCTGAGTCCCTTGCAATAGCAGAAAAAGAAGCTCTTCCATCAGCAAGAAGCGCAGTCAGGATTAAATGATCAACCTTATCGAGAGAAACCAACCAACCACCGCTAAAAAGTTCAATAAACTAAACAACTACTTAGGAAACTAAACCAAAAAAGGATTATAAAGTTAGCTTTTTGACCTTTCGAACAGAACCGCTTTGAAAAATGCCAAAAATTAGGACGCAAATTAAGCTTAATTAACCATTTGATAAGAAAATTACTATTACATTTAAAAAATAGCTAATACAACGCGAAAATAAATTTAACAAAAATTTTGAATGGTTGAGTGAATGAAATGGAACTAATTGAAGAAAAAGTCCAGCTAATTGCAAAAGAAATCCTTGAAGCGGGGGCAAACCAGTGGACCATTACAAAAATAATAAAATCTCTGACAGAAATGAATACCGCCAGCGACAAGAAACTCCGCGAAAAAGCGCTTGAACTATTAAAAGAACTTGACCCAAACGCGGCAATAATTTATGAACGGTTCAGCAAAATGAAAGTATATACCTCGAAGGAAACAATCAGTGGATTTAACAGGGGAAACATAATAACCTCTCTTTTGAAAGAAACTTCCATCTCCCGAAGCGTTGCAGAAAAAATCACCGTGGAAGTAGAAAACCAAATAAAAGACGCAAATATTTCCTTTTTGACGCCAAGCTTAATACGCGCATGGCGCAAGGCTGACAGTGCTTGAGAAGATGCTGAGCGTTATCTCAGAACCCAAACCCACGCTCTCAAAATATGCGCCCAGGATAGTAAAAATAAAGATAAGCTCCGACAAGGTAAAGGATGTCATCGGCCCCGGCGGCAAGGTCATCAAGAAGATAATAAGCGATACCGGCGTTACGATCGATATAGAGGACGACGGCACGGTCAACGTGGCTTCTGCGGACGCAGTGAGCCTAAACAGGGCAATAGACATAATAAAGGGTATCACGCAGGACCCGGAGGTCGGCAAGACATACATGGGTAGAGTAAAAAGGATAATGGATTTCGGCGCGTTCTGCGAGATCCTGCCGGGTAAAGAAGGGTTGATCCACGTCTCCGAATTATCAGATAAATTCGTCAAGAAGGTTGAAGACGAGGTGAAGGTCGGGGATGAGGTGCTCGTAAAGGTCATAGAGATAGACGAACTGGGAAGGGTCAACCTGAGCCGTAAGCAGGCGCTTCGCGAAAAAAGCGGCCATGGCGAAAAAGCCTAAAAAAGAAAAATTTGTACTGGACGACGCCAAAAGGAACGAAATATGGGCGATTTTTTTTCTGGCTGTCGCGGTACTTATTTTCATAAGCCTTGTTTCCTTCGATACAGATGATATTTCCTTTCAATCTTCCGGCCTGAACGACCATACGCGTAATTTCGCAGGCATAATCGGCGCCTATCTCGGATGGGCGCTGTTTTTCCTGATAGGGCTGTCAAGCTACATAATCCCCATAGTCATACTTTTCTGGGCGGCGGGTCGGTTCCTGGGCACAAGGCCGCAGAAATTCTACATCAAGCTGGTCGGCACCCTGATACTTATCTTTGCCGCCAGCACGCTTTTGAGCATGTTTTTTTACGACGACAAGACCATGCGCTTCCAGAAGGGCGGGATAGTGGGGCTTGCGCTTTCCGATTTTCTGGTGAAATATTTCGGCCGTATGGGATCATTTATAATCACGGCGGCATTCCTGCTTTTATCCATGCTTCTTGCCACCGAATTCCTGATATTGCCTTTTATCGTGACAGGCGTAAGGTGGCTGAAAGAACTTATCTCAAAGGCGAAGAATCTCCGCAAAACCACCGTATTGCAGCCAAAAAAAGAAGTCAGGAGGCCGCCAATGGAGCGCCCGGCGGGCGCGACATCCCGAGCCCCTATTGTGACCCAAACCGGTGAGCGAGGGAAGCCGCCCGAAATAAATATTGCCAAGATCAACGGTGCAAAGCCCAAACCCGCGCCGAAACCGGTTGTGAAAAAAGCGCCGCTGGTCAACGTCGGAAATTATAAACTTCCGTCAATGGACCTCCTAGATTCGCCTCCTCCGATAGCGGAACGAAAGATAAAGGATGACCTGCAGACCAATTCCAAGATCCTGGAGGAAACGCTTGCGGACTTCGGCGTTGAGGCTAAGGTAGTGGCAGTGAACCAGGGCCCTGTGATAACAAGATATGAGCTGGAGCCCGCCCCCGGCGTAAAAGTGAACCGGTTCACAACCCTTGCGGATGATATCGCGCTTGTAATGAAGGCGCAGAGCGTGCGCATTGTGGCCCCGATACCCGGCAAAAGCGCAGTTGGTGTTGAAGTGCCCAATTCCGCAAGCACGCTTGTATATATCAAGGAGATACTCGAAAGTCCCGACTTTCAGAACGCCGAATCAAAACTTACGATGGCGCTCGGGAAAGACATAGCCGGCGTTCCGATCATTACGGATCTCGGCGATATGCCGCATCTTTTGATAGCGGGCGCGACAGGCTCAGGCAAAACCGTATGCGTGAATACGATCATATTGAGCATGCTGTTCCAGGCCACGCCGGACGAGCTTAAATTTTTAATGGTTGACCCGAAGATGGTCGAGCTCGCAGTATTTAACGATATACCGCACCTGATATGCCCCGTTGTAACGGAGCATAAGAAAGTGCCGGCGGCGCTTGATTGGGTCGTGCAGGAGATGGAGGGGCGTTTTAAGTTATTCGCGAAGGCAAGCGCGCGCAATATCGACATATATAACCGTAAGGTCGAGAAAAAAGAAATAAAACTTAAAGAAGGCGAGGAAGAGCCCGTCAAGCTGCCGTATATAGTCGTGATAATAGATGAGCTCGCGGACCTCATGGCTATCGCGCAACGCGAGATCGAGAACGCGATACAACGGCTCGCCCAACTCTCAAGGGCGGTAGGCATACATATTATACTTGCGACGCAAAGGCCGTCGGTAGACGTAATAACAGGCGTTATAAAAGCGAATTTTCCGGCGAGGATCTCGTTTAAGGTCGCGTCTAAAGTCGACTCCCGGACAGTGCTCGACATGAACGGCGCCGATAAATTGCTCGGCAAGGGCGACATGCTTTTCGTGCAGCCCGGCGCGGCAAAACCGGTCCGGGCCCAGGGCAGCCTTGTGACCGACTCCGAAATAGAACGCGTCGTGAAATTCATAAAGGAACAGCGGCCCGCGCAGTATGATGAGCAGATCCTGGCCCAGCAGCAGAGGACAATGACGATGAAGAAATTCGAGAAGGATGAGATATATGACGAAGCGGTCCGCGTGATATTGGAAACCAGGCAGGCATCGGTCAGCATGCTTCAGCGGCGCCTGGGCCTGGGGTACACGCGCGCCGCGCGCATAATAGATATGATGGAAGAGGAAGGCATAGTGGGCCCTTACCAGGGGTCCAAGCCCAGAGGTATATTGGTTGAAGGGCCTGTCGGCAAGGCCGGCAAGAAACCGCAGGCGCAGGAACCTGCTGAGGAACAAGCCGCATGAGCGAAAAAAAACCGGAGCAAAACCAGGTGCAACAGCCCGAGACCATAGGCCAGCGGCTCCACAGGGCGCGTCTGAGAAAAAAAGTTACCATAGACCAGGCCTATAAAGATATCAAGGTCCATCCCAAGATACTGTCCGCGCTTGAGGAAGACAGGTATGAAGAGATCCTGAGCCCCACCTATGTAAAAGCGTTTTTAAAAAGCTATTGCCGGTACCTGGACCTTGACTCAAATAAGATCCTGGAAGATTTTAGTAATATCGTCCAGAAAGACGCGCCGAAGCCGACGCTTACCGTAAAGACCAGCGCCCCAAAATCAGGCGGCCGGGTATTTGCTGATCCGGATTGGGGAAAATACATTAACACCGGCAAGCGCGTGGTCCTTCCTGTTTTAAGCGGCATAGCGGTATTTTTTCTCAGTGTGTTCATAATAATCTCAGCCGCCAGGACAGTAAAGAAAATGGCGGCCCAAAAAGCTGCTGCAGGCCCGAAAGCGGTTGTTTCGCAAAGGGCGCCCGAAAAAACAAAAGCAAAAGAAACCCCCTCTGCCATCATAAAGGAACTCTCAATACCCAAAGACCAGCCGCTTACCCTTATTGTAAAGACAAAGGACAGCGTCTGGCTCCAGGTAAGGTCCGACGGAAAGATCATGTTCCAGAATGTCCTTAAAAAAGGAAGCGTTGAGGCATACAAGGCGCAGGATACCTTCCAGATCTGGACGGGAAAGGCAGAATTCCTTGACCTTGTCCTGAACGGCAACCCGCTCGGCTCGCCGGGGAACGGCGTAATACGCAAGATCTCTCTCACCCACCAGGGCCTAAAAGTAGAAAAGAAATAACGTGGCAAAAAAGATAAAGGTCGCCTTGATCAGCCTGGGCTGCCCGCGCAACCTTGTGGATTCCGAGGTAATGCTGGGTATTTTGAAAAAAGGCGGTTTCGGTGTTACCGAGGACTTCAACAATTGCGATGCCGCGATAATAAACACCTGCGCCTTTATCGAAGACGCAAAAAAGGAATCGCTTGACCTGATTCTTCAGGTTGCCTGGCTTAAAACCGAAAACAAGATACGCGCACTGGTCGTAACAGGATGCCTGCCCCAGAGATACCACAGCGAACTAAAAAAAGAATTAAAAGAAGTCGACGCGTTTTTAGGCACGGGCGATTTTATAAATATTGCGCAAACCCTCAAAGACATACTGGCAGGCCGGCCGGCAAAGAAAGATCCGGGCAAACCGGTATTTTTGTACGACCATACCTATCCGCGCGAACTCATAACCCCGAAACATTCCGTCTACTTGAAGCTTTCAGAGGGCTGCAACAACAACTGCAGCTATTGCATTATTCCGTCGATAAGGGGTGCCTTAAGGAGTCGCGGTATTGAATCGCTCCTTGCCGAGGCAAAAGCCCTTTCCGGGCGGCACAGGATCTCGGAAATAAATCTGATAGGGCAGGATATTACCCTTTACGGGACCGACCTTAAAGGCGCGCCCGGGCTTTCCGGCCTGATCCGTAAATTGGCCGGGCTCAACATCGCGCACTGGATACGGCTTTTATATACCCATCCCGAGCATTACACGGATGAACTGATCACTGTTGTGCGGGAAGAGCCTTCGGTATGCAAATACCTGGATATCCCGCTTCAGCACATAAACGACAGGATACTAAAATCCATGAACCGCAATACCAGAAAAGTGGATATTATGAACCTTATAAAAAGACTGCGCAAAGAGATCCCGGGGCTGGCGCTCAGGACCACTTTTATCGTCGGGTTCCCGGGTGAAACCGATGAGGAATTCAAAGAGCTCATGACATTTATCGGAGAAACGAGGTTTGAACGGCTCGGCGTTTTTGAATATTCAAAAGAAGAAGGCACAAGGGCATATACTTTCCCGGGCCATGTCCCGGAAAAAATAAAGCGCTCACGCTTTGACGCTGTCATGAAGCTTCAGCAGGAGGTCGCAAAAGAGGTGAACCGGAAATTCCTCGGGGAAGACCTGGAGGTTTTAATAGACGAAAAGGCCGATAAGCCGTATAATTATATCGGCCGCACGGAATATGACGCGCCTGAGGTGGACGGCTCCTGTTTTATCCGGACGAAAGCGCTTTATAGGCCCGGCGATTTTGTGCGGGTAAAAATAACGGATACTTTGGAATATGACCTGATAGGGGAGGAGCAGTGAATTTACCGAACAAGCTTACTGTTTCCAGGATCATCCTGACGGCTGTTTTCCTTTTGTTTTTGTTCGGGCACGGCCCTGCCTATAAAGCGGCCGCGCTTTTTATATTTCTACTCGCGGCGCTTACGGACCTGCTGGACGGATATCTTGCGCGCACGCGCAACGTGATAACCGATTTTGGCCGGCTCATGGACCCTATTGCGGACAAGGTGCTGACGCTGTCCGCGTTTTTTGCGTTCATAGAGATGGAACTCATACCCGCCTGGATGGTAATAATCATAGTCATGCGGGAGCTTGTTATCACCGGCCTGCGGATACTGGCGCTTACAAAAAAGGTTGTGCTGCCCGCTGAAGAAGGGGGCAAGCACAAGACAGTGTCGCAGATGTTTGCCATCATCATCATTCTGGTATCGCTGATAATGAAAGATGCCGGGTTCAACCCGTCATTTATGGAAACGGTTATATACATAGCGATGCTCATAACAGTCGCGTTTACACTTATAAGCGGGAGCACTTTTTTTTACAGGAATAGGGCGGTGTTTAAATGATAAAATTCTTAGCCAGTGTAGGCGGGACAGGCTATTCGCGGGTCGCGCCTGGGACATGCGGCTCATTCGCAGCCCTTGTTGTCTATTTTCTTATAAATGGGAACGTAATACTCTGTAGCGCGGTTACGCTGGCGCTGCTCATCATCGGTTTTGCTGTTTCAGGAAAGGCTGAAAAAGCATTTGGAAAGAAGGACGCTTCGCAAATCGTAATAGACGAGGCGTGCGGCCTTTTTATAACTTTGTTCTTAATACCGTTTTCATACGGGGTCGCGTTCCTGGGATTTTTGATCTTCAGGACCGCAGATGTTGCGAAACCTTTTCCGATACGAAGGCTTGAAAAACTTCCCGGTAGTTTAGGCGTGATGAGCGACGATATATTGGCCGGGATCTACGCCAACCTTATAACCCGCATCATTTTAAAGCTGCTTACCTAATTGTAACATCTTCAACATAGTTAGTTTAAAAAAACCTCAGTTTCATGTGTTGTTAAGTTATAAAAAAGGTAGCTACATTTACTTGAAATCTTCTGTATATATGATATAATATACACGACATATGTATCTAGGTAAAAATGCGCGCCTGCGGTAACGCAGGGAGGGCGCAACTGCGGATCTAGATATTGATCGCTAAATAGCCGAGTTGCTGGATATATACTGTCAACTCGGCTTACAAAGCATAAAAAGTAGTTTTAAGTATAATTGGCTTCTAAAAGCAACTTTATTAGTTGTTATAGGGGCCATTTTATTTAATATTATCGTCATTGGGCAGGCGTCAGCCGGCTGCGTTTTGCGGCCGGTGGCATCCGTTGAAAAAAAACAACTTCTTTCGCTTCCAACGCTGCCTGCGGAAGTAAAAAAGATGCCGGCTTACGAAATAGTTAAAATTCTCGGCGTATTTGACGCCAGGGTTACGCGTGTCCAGCGGATAAAAAGGGCAGCAGGGCTGATGGTTTATACCGTTCAAATGCCGGCCCGGACTGACATGGCTGATTATTCGCCGGAGGATCGGGCTGTATTCGGCGCATATAATGACCCTAGCCGTAAATATGACCTGTTGTATAACAAAAAAGGATATCTCCTGGCGATCTTTCCGCATAGCAAGAATTCATTTCTTGATCTGGCGCCTTATTATTTCAATATCCCGAAAATAGACGACCCGACGCCAGAGGGTAAATGGTCAAGGTTTGCCGCAGAACTGAAAGAGGACGAGGCATTGATAAATGCCTATAATATCCGGGGCCGTCAATCTCCTTTCAGGGACCGCGAGCCATATATCTATATCGAATTAAATAAAAAAACGGGCGCATGCATCATGAAGACCTTTGCCCCTGAAGATTTTTTATATATTTTACCGCAGCCGAGCCATAAAAAACACCAAATAATAATTCCGCTGTATCCTACGGTATACTCCCCGT
>JAPLLL010000029.1:6457-11125 GCA_026387595.1 Candidatus Omnitrophota bacterium | reverse complement strand
GGTTTTGAATGGGGAACGGGTTTTTACATAAATCCCACTCCGCCTGAGATGGCGGCTAAGACGCTGCGGGAAGTAAAGATATAGAGTAAGGTCCCTCGGCCCAGGGAATGAGAAACAATGAGGCCTCGGGACGATTTTCACAAATGTAAACAATAGAAAATCGAAGGAGACGAAAATGGCAGTAAAGGTTGGTATCAACGGATTCGGAAGGATAGGGAGGATGGTGGCCCGCGCTATCCTGGAAAAGGGCTCAAAATCAATAGAACTTGTAGCGGTCAATGACATTACCGACGCCAAATCGCTGGCTCATCTTTTAAAATATGATTCGGTGCACGGCCGTTTCCCGGGCGGGGACGTAAAGGCCGGACCGGAGTCCATCATAGTCAACGGCAAAGAAATAAAAGTGCTTTCAAAAAAGGACCCGGCTGAACTGCCGTGGAAAAGCCTTGGCGTTGAAATAGTCGTGGAATCAACAGGGTTATTCACAATAAAAAACGACGGGGTAAATAAAAAAGGTAAAGAAGTCAAGGGCGCGGCCAATCACATTACTAAAGGCGGCGCAAAAAAGGTGATCATATCCGCCCCGGCTGAAGGCGAGGACCTCACGATAGTACTGGGCGTTAACGAGGATAAGTACGATCCCAAGAACCATAATGTAGTTTCCAATGCTTCATGTACAACAAACTGCCTGGGGCCGGTAGCAAAAGTGCTTAATGACACCTGGGGCATTGAAAAAGGCCTTATGACAACCATACACGCCTATACGAACGACCAGCGCCTGCAGGACCTGCCGCATTCTGATATGCGCAGGGCGCGCGCAGCAGCCTTGTCAATGATACCTACGTCGACAGGCGCGGCAAAAGCGATAGGGCTCGTCATACCGGAGCTTAAGGGCAAGCTTGACGGATTTGCAATGCGCGTTCCGGTTGCGAATGTTTCGATCGTGGACCTCACATGCACATTGAAAAAAGAAGCCACTGCGGAAGATATAAATAAAGCAATGAAGGCTGCCGCAACCGGAAAAATGAAGGGGATCCTTGATTACACGGACGAAGATGTCGTATCCGTTGATTTCAACCATACAACGGTTTCCGCTACCGTGGATTCAAAAATGACAAAGGTTATCGGCGGCAATTTTGTAAAGGTCCTGGCATGGTACGACAACGAGTGGGGATATTCATGCCGGGTTGTTGACCTGATCGAGTATATGATAAAGAAAGGGTTGTAGAAATTTGAAGTAGTTTTCTAATAGCAAATTTCATTCCGAGCCGTAAGAAATTATCTTGCCTCAATTTAAACGATCCACTCTAAAATGAAGTTAAAACCCTTCAAAAACATCCTGTGCGTTATCGTTTTTCTATCCGTCATCCTATCGGTCTTTGCCATTTCATATTTTCGTCTATTAGACAATTATGAGCTCGAGACCCTGGACATTAGGTTTTTACTTCGCCCAAAAATCCCAACCACAGATAAGATCGTTATCATAGAGATAGGCGAGGATACCATCGAAAAATTAGGCAGGTTTCCCTTTGATAGGAGTTATCATGCGCTTATGGTGAAAGCGCTTTCGGAGGCCGACGCAAAATATATATTATTTGATATTTTTTTTAGCGAAACGTGCGAAGACGATAAAGAATTCGAAGATGCGCTAAAAAACGTCAGCAACGTCTACTTACCCTATGTACTTGACATTAACCCAAAGGAAAAATCCAATGTGCTTTGCGCTACCGGTTACAGGGCGACTACGTTAGAGGCCTTCAGGTTCCTTGCGAAAGGAGAAGGGCATATAAATATTATACCGGACAACGATGGAAAATTTAGAAGGGTGCCGGTATATATAAAATACAAAGGTATCTTGCATCCGTTTATGTCATTTTTGATGACTTGTGACTATCTCGGGATTCGTGAAAAAGACGTGAAATTTATTGCCGGAAGATATCTGGAATGCGGGAAGGATTTAAGGATTCCCCTCGATGAAAACTCGAATATGATAATAAATTTTTCCGGAAAGTGGAGCTCTACGTATAAACATTATTCATACAAAGATATCCTGCAGTCGTATCTTGCCGATATCTCTGCCCAAAAACCCATCTTAGACCTAACCCTTTTCAAAGACAAGATATGTATAATATCTTTGACCGCAGCGGGCACCAGCGACCTCCACCCAAATCCTTTCGAACCGCTCTATCCAGCGACAGGCATACACGCCGAAATTTTCAACTCAATATTAAATAGAAAGTTTATTACGCGCCTATCACAATGGTCAAATTTATTTGTGCTGGCTCTTCTATCTATTTTAACGTCAATCGCAAGTCTTAAGACCAAACCTATAAAAGGTCTTCTCGCGCTAATATCGACCGTCGGTGTTTTCTTATTTCTATCCGTAATACTTTTTAATCTTTTTGGCATATGGATGGATGTAATCTGCCCTGTTTTGATGATGGGCCTGGTTTATCTGGCGTTTACGCTGTATAAATATGTAGTCGAATGGAAAAAAAGGTTGGTCTTAGAGAACGAACTTGAGATAGCAAAGAAGATACAAGAGAGTTTTTTACCTAAGACCCCCCCCTCCATTAAAGGCGTTGATGTGGCAGCGGCAATGTTCACCGCAAGACAGGTAGGAGGGGATCTATACGATTTTATTGAATTTGATAAAGAGAGGCTGGGCGTTATGATAGGGGATGTTTCCGGGAAAGGTATCCCTGCTAGTTTATTTATGGCTATGACGATAGGGACATTCAGGTCCTTTGCAATGTCCCAAGTGAAACCCAAGGATGTTTTATTGGGCGTGAACTCTAAGCTATTTCAAGAATCGATGTCAAATTCGTTCGTTACGATCTTTTATTCGATATTCGATATTAAAAACAGAGTGCTAAACTATGCTAATGGAGGTCATTTTCCAGCGCTTTATTTGAGTAAAGGAAAAAAATCAGAATTTTTGAATACAGAAGAGGGATTGCCGCTCGGCTTGATGGACAGCCAATATTCCGAAGAGAAACTTAGTTTCGATAAGGAAGACATATTCGTATTTTATACAGACGGGGTGACGGAGGCGATGAATTTAAAATCTGATATGTACGGCAGGCATAGGCTTGCGGCCGTTGTAGAAAAAAATAGAAATTCTTCCTCTAAAGAGCTCATAAAGGCAATTGAGAAGGACCTAAGGAAATTTGAACCAGAGTTAAAACAACATGACGATATAACAATAATAGTTGTAAAAATCGTATGAATGAGAAAGCAAAAAAATTAGATTTTCATTGACTATATACGTAGATTAGGGTATTATATTATGCCGGCGATTAATGCCTAATACACGTTTAACAAATCGAAGGAGACAAATTGAAGCCTAAAAGCAAACTCTTCTTTGTGTTATTGATTATTACTCTGAATGTTTTCTATATGTCAATATCCGAGGCGCAACAAGAGGAGAAGACCAGCCCAACGTTAGAGCGCGGAATAGGGGAGTATAAACACGAAAGCTATGACGAAGCGCTGCCCCTTCTGAAAAAAGCAAGAGACGAAAATCCAGGATCCACACTTGCCGCTTATTATCTAGGCCTTACCTACAAACAGCTTCAAAATTATAAAGATGCGATTCCTTGCCTTAAAGATGCCGTAACATTTTCACCGGAGATAAAAGGAGCCCTCGTAGAACTTATAGATTGTTGCTATCAAACAGGACAGCTGGAAGATGCCAAGCTTTGGATACAACAGGCCGAAGAAGACGGCATAACCCCGGCGCAGGTTTCTTTTCTAAAGGGGCTCGTGTTTGTCAAGGCCGGTGACGGCGAAGGCGCCATAGCCGCTTTTAAAAACGCTAAGGAATTGGATAAGTCTATGATTCAGGCCTGCGATTATCAGACAGGCATCGCGTACCTAAAAGAGAAGAAGTTCGACCGCGCCCAAAAGGCCTTTAAGGAGGTCGTGATAGCGGACCCATCCACCAATATGGCCAATTTCGCCAACCAGTACATGGACGCACTTGAAAAGAGGGCTATAGCGGCAAGGCCGCTTAAGATGTCTGTGGGATTTGCGGTGCAGTATGATAGTAATGTCGTGCTCCAACCGGATGACGCTACCTTGGTCGGGGATATCACTGACGAGTCCGATGCCCGCTATGTATATACCGCAAGGGGCGAATACGAGAAAAAATTTAACGATAATTTCGGCGTAAAGCTGCAGGACTCTTTCTATTACGGCAAGGAAAACCGCCTCGGTTTCTATACTACCCTTACAAACGTGGTCACTGTTCAGCCCAATTTTTATCATGAAAAGAGCCTCCTTGGCTTTCCAGTCAGCTATACCTATTCCAACGTAGATGACCGGTCTTATCTTTCATCTCCGTCAGCGGGAGTGGTATACAACCGCGTGATAAACGCAAACAACATGGCGCAGCTGTCCCTGAATTACCAGTACCAGGATTATTGCTGGTCGCCCTCCACCGAGGACGAAAACAGGGACGGAAGCGATGTTGCCGGCGGGCTCGGATGGTATGTTTTCTTTATGAAAAACAGAGGTTTTCTTAACTTGCGCTATGCGTTAGACAAGGATTTCACCAGGGGCAACAACTGGGAATATGTAGGAAACAGGGGCACAGCCACAGCGTTGATCCCAGTCGGCGAAAAAATCAACCTAAGCGTTACCGGTGATGTTTACCACGAGGGCTTC
>JAPLLL010000029.1:0-6440 GCA_026387595.1 Candidatus Omnitrophota bacterium | reverse complement strand
GGTTTATAATACGAAAAGGAAAGACACTATCTACACTGTCTCGCCTTTATTAGCCTACAAATTTTACAAGGATTGGGAAATGCAATTGCAATATACGTTCGTTAAAGACAATTCAAATATAAGCGTGTACGAGTATGCCCGTAACATTTACAGCGTAGGGGTAGAAGTCAAATTTTAAATAGCTGTTGAATAATAATGTCAATGGATAAGGGGGGTGTTGTCATGAGAAATGCCGGTAGAAAACTTAAATTCAAACTTCTTGCAAGTTTCATCTCTACCTTGCTCATATTGTCATACGCCTATGCGCAAGAGGTTGGTAAGGTTACGTACGTTGATGGCAGGGTAGATATATTCAGGCAAGGTTCAAACTCAGGTACGCCGGTTAGAGAGTACGAGCCCATATCTACAGGGGACAGCATCAGGACCAAAGCCGGCGCAAAGGCAGAGATTCGCTTTGAAGACAATTCTGTTATTCGAATTGCACAGAATTCAAAAATTGAGATAAAGGACTATCAACTTGACGAAAAAAACAAAAGAAAAACTGCCGCTATAGGGTTAGACAGAGGCAAGGTGCGCACGATAATAGCCAAAATGCCAAATGCGGCTGACTTCGCTATTATTACGCCGAACGCCACAGGCAACGTCAAGGGTTCGGATATCATAGCTTTTTATCAGGCCGGCAACAGCGTAATGCTTGTGGCTGAGGGGAAGCTGTCCGTAGCTGGTACAGCATATCCCGAAAACAAGATGCTTATCCTGGCTGGAAACAGCGTCTTGGTTCCTTTTGATGGAATGCCTCAAGGGCCGAGGCCGTATCTTGAGACGGAAAGGAAACTTTATGAACAGGATACAGATATTCCTGTCGTTTTAAAAGCGGAGAAACTCACAATTATAATAGGAAGCGTGTCTAAGATATCCGGCAGCGTCAAGATAACTGCTAAAGGAGAGTCTTCCGCGCACGAGGCGAGAATCGGCGAGACAGTGCAAGAAGGATATCAAATTGAGACAGATTCAAACGGCCTTGCAGAGATTAGATTGGATAACAACGCCATAAATATGAAGCCGAATACAAAGCTTATGATTATCAGGTTGGCCATAAATCCAGAAACCGGCGAATATGAAAATATATTTGAACTCACGATAGGAAAGATTAAGGCGCGCATTGAAAATCTTAAAGGTAAATCCAAATTTGAGGTCAAGACCCCGCTCGCTGTTTGCGGCGCCCGCGGCACAATATTATATGTGGATGTTTCGCCCAGTGGCACAACCCTGTTCGTTGAAGGAGGCATGGGTTACATTACCAATACCATAAATGGAATTTCTCAAAACCTGGATATTGGACAGAATATGTCTATAGCGGCTACAGGAACTGTTTCAGCTCCGGCTTATACCACACCCCAAGACAGGCAGTCTTTTGGAGAGGGGTGGGATCCTGGCAACGGAGTGGAGGGTTACTCTGCACCCGAAGGAACCATCGGTATGTATTTATATGAATCAGACGCAGGCACTGCTACGGTTGGCGGCGCGGATACCGGCGGCGGGATAGAAACACCTGACGCAGGCGGTGCGGCCGGCGGCACAACAGAAAATGTCGTAAATATACCCATCACCGAGACTACGCAGACAAGCGTCTCTACAACTGATGTTAAGATAATTATACGCAGGAAATAGTTCTGCTGTGAAAAAACTGTTTTTAATAGTAGCATTGCCTTTTGTAATAATTTTTACCGCTTATGTGTGCTTTGCGATTATAAAAGAGGTGAAAACATCGAAAAAACTAAGCTCAACACCTTTAAAGGCAGATGACGCATACCAGCGAATTTCGGGTTTTGTATGGGAGGAGCGGGATACGGGTAAGAAGTGTGTGACGGTCGTCAAGGCGGAAGAGGTTGTGATAAAACCTAAAATGATAGGTTTTTTTAAAACGCCATTTATAAAAGAGGTCTATATGTCAGCGCCGCAAGTAATATTTACGGAACGAAACAAAGAGATTGCAAAGATAACAGCGGATACGGCAAAAATGGATATAGCCAATAAAAGAATGGTGTTAAAGGATGGCGTTCAGATGTCAACAGCGAATGGCAAATTGCTTTTATCAGAGACAATGGCATTTGACCCAAAAGCAAAGTTAGTATTCATAAAAGGAAAATTTAAATTAATAGATGGGGAAAATAAAATAACAGGCTTCGGCCTAAAATCAGATATTGGCCTAAAAGAACCTGTGTTTAATCCAGGCCAGAGGCGAGACATTCGCCGCCAATAGACTCATGTTGTTGTTCGTTCGATATGTTTGACGAAAAAGAAACCCGCAGGAATAGTTCCTTGTTGTCCCAGCCACTCGGAAAATCTGCTAACTGATAAGCATTAATCCATCCTCTTAGTTCACTCAGGGGGATACGAATCTCCATTATATCCGCTTTTGCAAAAGTACAGGTGGTTGTAAAAGGGGTAGGGTCACTTCCCCGGCTCCCGCGGCGCCATTCCCACGTTTCTCCGCCATTATAGTAACCGTGTAACTCAAGAACCACGGGTGCGTTATACCAGTCGCAATCTTGTTGCGCCGCGTTAAAATAGATATAATAACTGAGATATTCGCCGGAGACAAGAGTTGTTGAATAAGGGCCGCCTTTAAATTTTATACCGAGATATAGATTATTTGCATCCCGCGCTACGTATGTTTCAGTCAAATCAGCCCATTCCGGTTTCTCGCTATCTTCTTCGTCAAAAAGCACGGGCTTGATACTGCCAAAATCAGAGGCATTGCCGGTCATACTTATACCCCCGACTGGCGAAGATACGCTAAACTTATAATCGTTGGTAGGCAACATATCATGGCGCAATAGGTCTTCAAGATCGTTTATATCTGTCCAGCCGGCAGCGCCGCTTTCTTTAAACCTCGTCAAAACAGATTTAAAGGTGTTTACAAAATCTAAACTATATGGTAATAGAACTCAGGCCTGGTATTTCTATACGGCGCGGTAGCAGATGAGAAGAGTTTCGAGAGATTAATTTCTTCGCTATCATAACCGGTTGAATTATCCTCATATTCATCGTACGACTCGATAATCGCCGCAGCGCTTAAGGCATCTTTTATCTGAGCTATGTTGTCAATCACCTTGGTAAAATTGACCTTATTAAGAGAGGGCTTTGAGGCAAGAGCGCTGTCGTCGATATCAACCACATTGAAGATGTGGTCCTCATCCATTTTATCCTGAGTACCTCTGTTAGTGTCTATAAACTCAAGGCTGGATTTAAGTTTATTAAGGCCAGTTGAATAGGCGCTTTTTGCGGTGTTAAAACGAGAGTCTGCATCGCTTGCAAAATCGAACAGCTCTTCTCCTGTCTCGTTCAACTCTCTGTCTATAACATCTCCTACGCCAATATACGTAGACGGGTCTTTATCTCTAGCCTTTTTTAGATTATCATACCAGTAGTTGCACTTGGTCTGCAGCGTGTAAGCGAGGAGGTGGTTATAGTATGCCTTTAGCCCATAGGCTATTGCCTCAAGTACATACACATCCGCACTATCCACCTTTATGGTAGACGATATCTCAAAATACATAGAGGGCTCGAATGTAGTAGAAAATCCGGGGCTGGCCTCTGTTTTTGAAAGGTCGCTGATAATATCATCGACCTCAGGAAGGATTACATTCTCCAGCACATCTACTCCGCTATCTGTGGCAAGCGTCGGATGGTTGGTATCATACCAGGGTTTCCATGTTGTATTATAGAAATCATCTAATTTGTCGCCATATGCTGTATCTGGACCGGTTCCGTCGTTATCATTATCATATATATCAGGGACTATCGAGCTGGAGTAAATATCAGTTAATCCGCTATAGAGATTCAGCATATCGGCAATATCCGTCTCAGATACGGTAGTAGCATCAACGTCGGGGTCGGGATCATCTTTCTGAATCAAAAGTAATAAATGTGTAAAGCCGCGGAAAAAATTTGCCTCCGGATGGTCTGCATCTATGCTGACAGCGGTGTCGAAAGCGATATAAGCCTGTTCGAGCTTTTGTTTTTCTAAATAGTCTCTACCTATCGCAATGTAATCGTCTGCGTTTATACCGGCGTCTAAAGCAACATCTACTGTTATTTCCTGTGGTACCCCTGCGCTTCCTACGTCTATGCTTAAATCGCCGGAATAGAGCGCTTTATCACTTCTATCTTGTAACTCGATATAAAATCTTCTATCTAAGCCGTTCGGGACTGCCAATGTTACAAAGAGTGAAATAGAAGGGTCTGGAATATCTGCTTCGTATATAATATCGGACATACCGCTGCCGGTTACTCTTATATGCAGAGAGGTTATAAAAGTATAGGTATCTGTGGCGTATGCTGCCTTAGACATAGTTATAAAATCTATAATCTTAGCCAGCCTAATATCTTGGTTTGTCCTGTTCATTGCCAGCATTTCCGGGAAGTTAAGAGAGAGTGTTACGTTACTTTGGTCTGAGACAGCGGAGCTTCTACCAGAACCACTCTTTCCGCTATCGCTAAGACAACCGCCTAGCATTATCGGCATTATTATAACCAGGGATAAACCCAAAAACCTTCTCATCTAATTTCTCCCTTTTTTATTGATTTGTTTTTCTAATGTCATGACATAGCTTACTTTCTCGGGTATAAATTTAGGTATTCTAAAATTTATATTTACATCCTCCCCGCCTCTGTTAAGTACTACACTTATCTCTTTTGCATCGCTGTTTTTTAAAACCTCTTTTTCAAGCACTTCGCAGATTTCGATGGCCTTCTCTACAGAGTTGACTTTTTGGCCATTAACCTCTTTTACAATATCTCCTTTTTCAAAACCGTATCTTGCAAGAACGCTTTTCTCTTTGAAATCAACGAGCTTTAAACCCCCATTATCTATGGTGGCTATCTTGGTCTGAGAAAGGAAATCCTCGATTATAATAGGGGCAATCTCTTTTTTTATCCGGGACAACGTAACGGCGATATTTATATCTTTTATGCCAGAGGAGCCACGGACAACTTCTATCCTTGGAAGATCATTATCTATCCTACACAATGAATACCTGATAGCAAATGCCGTTAATAGCAGTATGAAAGATGCGGTTATGAGGATTATAAGTTTGGGTCTATTCTTCATATTAATCGTTAATATTCCGGTTTCGAGTCTTATTGCAATATCTTCCCTTGAGGATACGATCTGCAGGCTACGGTCTGGAAAGCCACAGGTATAAACCCGTAGTCGTAGCGTAGGTAACATTATATAGCACAATTCCTTAAATTTGTCAATTAAAATTCAAAAGTGCCTTGCTCACCATTGTCCTGAGCAAACGAAGTGCGTCGAAGGACAAATTTAGCGAGGAATTACCTCTCTAAAGCCAAAAATATTTCTGACATAAAAAATACTTTACATTTTTTACATAAAACGCTTCACAAATGGGAGAAAGATAAGTTTTTATGGGGATATTCATGCCGGGTTGTTGATTTAATCGAACATCTTATTAAGAAAGGCTTGTAGTTTAAAAAAGACTTGACAACTATCGCTGATGTGGTACACTCATTACAATAAAGTAGTTTCTTAAAAAAATTTTATATAACTCCTAATAAATGTACTGCGGAAAAATTGTGACAAAGTTTTTTAAAAAAGCCTTCCCGTGTAAATCACCCCGTGTCATTATTTTTCTCTCGTCTATCCTTAGCATTTATCTCATTCTTGCCTTAGCGACATATGCTGACGCACAGCAGAGCACACCGCAATCCAATGTAGTAACAAAAAAACAGGCTGCTGCCTACGAAGCCCAAGTGGAACAGGAATACCAGCAAAAGCTGGCCGCCAAAAAGGCAGCCCGCGAACAGCGCATTGCTGATGAAAAAGCCGCTGCTATAGCCAAGAAACAGGAAGCCATAGCCCAAAAAGAACAGCTTAAGCAGCAGCGCGCGCAGAAACTTGCCGATGAAAAGGCTGCCGAAGAAACCAAAAAACAGGAAGCCATTGCCCAAAAGGAACAACTTAAGAAAGACCGCGAGCAAAAAATTGCTGATGAAAAAGCCGCTGCTATAGCCAAGAAAGAGGAACTACAAAAAGGGCGCGAACAGAAGCTGGCTGATGAAAAAGCCGCCAAGGAAGAAAAAGAGAAGGCCGCGGCTGAAAGAAAAGCCCAGCTTGAACAGGAGCGCCAGCAGAAAATCGCCGACGCAAAAGCCGCGGAGATAGCCAGAAGAAATGAAGCCGTTGCCCGCAAGGCGGAGCAGGAAAAGCAGGTTAGAGAAAACCGCGAAAACGCCATTTTAGCAAAGGAAAGCAGCGATTTTATTACCGTTAAGGCACGCCCCCGCCAGGAGATTTTTGATGAAGCGCAG
Source organism: Candidatus Omnitrophota bacterium (assembly GCA_026387595.1). Classification (GTDB taxonomy): domain Bacteria; phylum Omnitrophota; class Gorgyraeia; order JABMQH01; family JABMQH01; genus JAPLLL01. The sequence continues at coordinate 104 of JAPLLL010000029.1, read as the reverse complement.
CGGCTGGTGGACGATGGTAAATATGATGACGCGGTGGCTACCTATAATTACCTTTATGACATTACGCGGGGTAGAGATGAGAGGGCGGATATATTAAGGAAGAA
>JAPLLL010000065.1 GCA_026387595.1 Candidatus Omnitrophota bacterium | reverse complement strand
TTATTTCATCGTACCGCATGAGCTGTTTTAATTTTTCTTTTTCGCTTATTTTTTCCCGTGTCTTGTATACCTGGCGCGGGAGCGGAAGCTTATCGCCTTGAGGTCGCAACGGCCAGCTTTTGTCCTGAATGCAAAACGGTATAAGGACGGTATGGAATTCCTGCCCCTTTGCCCCGTGAGCCGTATAGATCCTGACGCCGTTTTGCGATAACGTTACAAGTTCGCCTTCAAGCGCCACATCGTGCTCTTGTTTTATTTTTATTTCTTCCATGAACTCATCGAGGCTTATGCCCGGCTTTGAACAATCCGAGTTCTTTACGATGTTCAGAAAAGATGTGATCGCCCTCAGGTCCCGTATGCGCAGGACCCTGTTTTTGTCGTAATCCCTGAGCAGGAACCTGTAAACTCCGGCATCGTGGATGTATTGCATAAGGATTGAATGCACGGGTTTATTTCGGGCGTCGTTAAGCAGTTTTCCTATTACGCCGGCAGCTGCTTTTAATTTTTCCGGAGGGTAACTGAGAAATTCTGCAAGGAGGTTATCGCACTTCTTTTTCCTGGCGCGCGCAATAAATGTGAGCACATCAGAAACCGGTATCTCAAGGTAGTCGGAAGTCAGGACTTTAAAAAGGGCAATATCCCCTTCCCCCTTCCCCTTCGTATTGATGCAGGCGAGCTCCAGAACATCCAGGAGCTGCCGCACCCTCTTTTCGCGGCCTATATCTTCTTTACCGTCTGTAGAGTATGGTATCCCTGCGGCAAGAAAGGTGTCTATTAATTTCAGTATATAGCTGCGCTTGCGGACCAGGATCGCGATGTTGTTATAGGGATTTTGTTTTTCTTCATCGGTCAGGTCTTTTGATTTTTCTATGGTTTTTGCCAGTTCCTGTATTTTTTTTATGATAAATAATAATTCTTCATTTTCAGTGGTGAATTCGTAGTATTCTATTGTTTTATCTGAATAGCGCATTTTCGGAGAAAGAGTTTTTGCCTCGAACCGTTCTTCCTGAGGGATATTTTTAATCACTGTAGACGATAGATCCAGTATTTCTTCGCTGGAGCGGTAATTTGACTTTAACGATATGATATGCGCGCGGGGGAATTTTTTCTCAAAAAGCTTAAAATTCCCTATGTTTGCGCCCTGAAAACGGTATATGGACTGGTCATCGTCGCCTACGCAACAGATATTAGGCTGTTCGGGGTTGACAAGGCAGAAAAGCATATCAAGCTGCGCGCCGTTTGAATCCTGGAATTCGTCAACCATTATGTATTTGTATTGTGCCCGATATTTTTCCCTCAGGGCCTTTTCTTTTTTAAGCATCTCAGTCCCTATTATTATCATGTCGTCGTAATCAAACCGCCCGCGTCCGTCAAAGATGCCGCTGTATTTCCCCGCCTTCAGGTCTTCGTACGCAGTATACACCTTTGCCAGGGCTTTAAGGCGCGGTATGTGCTTGTCTTCTATCAATATGCCGTCAGGGACAGCGGCATCAGCATGCTTTTTAAACTCCTGCGGGCTTACGCCCTCGTTTCGCAACTCGCTTATTTTTTTTTCGATATCGTGCCTGTAAAAATACGGGGCCCCAAAAGGCCTTAGGGCCTCTATGCCCTTTACGTGGTCGAGTATGTATTCTATGGCCCTTATCTTTTCGACATCTCCCATCTGCGTGCGTTCCCCGATATATTTTATGGCTTCCTCCGAATCCAGGATTATATAGTTTCTCGCAAAACTGTGATAAGTGGAAATCTCCACGTTAAAACCCTCTTTCCCGATTATAGCCGCGAGCCTTTCTTTCATAGTTTTGGATGCCGAATTTGTAAATGTCAGTATCAGGATGTTTTCGGGCAAGGCTTTTTTTTGGAAGATTATATTTGCGGTCCGGACAGATAGAAGCTGTGTTTTACCTGTTCCCGGCCCGGCTAATACAAGGACAGGCCCCTCCAGGGAATTTACAACTTTAAGCTGTTCCGGGTTAAGATTTTTTAAGTGTTCCATTGAGAAAGGTATTTTTTGGGGTCTGTTGCAACGCCGTGAATTCTTATCTCAAAATGGACATGAGGCATGATCCCCCGGTACTGCGCATTACCGGTGTCTCCAACTTCGCCTATAACCTGCCCCTGGCGCACGCGCTGGACTTGCTTTATGCAAATTTTGGATAAGTGGCCGTATATCGTAACTATACCGCCCCTGTGCTGGATACGCACATATTTTCCCATTCCCTTTTTCTGGAGGCACGCATAGGCGATCCCGCCTTTAGCGGCCCTTACAGGAGTTCCTATCTTGGCGAGTATGTCAATGCCCTGATGGCTGCGATTGCCGCGCCTTTTTGTGCCGAAATCCCCGTCCCCCCTGAAATCGTTTCTAACAGGCATCGGTCCGTTATACCCTACCGGGGCTAGCATAGGGACCTTATCAAAATAAAATGATTCGTTCCATATTGCAATAGCCGCAAGCGGAACGAATATAAAAATAATTACGGCAAATATGATCGATTTGATTTTAAACGGCATCAATACTATAGAAGGGCTTCTTGATCAAAAACGCGCGTTAAATCCGATATTGGCGGCTGTTTCGTCAATACACCTTCCCTCTACGTTCAGCGATAAATTATCAGATAATAATGTGTCAAACCCATAGAATAGACCAACTTTATTTTTCGACGTTATTTGAGTATCGGAATAATTAATTCCGGTACGATTGTCCTTAAATTTCAAATGCATGCCGACATCGGAATATTTGATGCCGCAATAGGGAATAAATTTTTTATATTGATACGAAAGCCCCAAAGAGGTCTGCCATTCTTTAACGCGTAATGACTCATCAATAGTATTTATTGCATTGCCCCCAAGCTGTATGTCTTTCATTTCCGGCCTGAATTCCCTGAATTTCGCGTCCGCGCCTAATCGTACGAGTCCTTTATTGAACTCCCACGCGTGCAGAACATAGCTCATGCCAAACCCCCACGCCCCAACCATTTTGGTTATTATCCTAAATTTTGACGGATCCGCAAAATCGCTTACGCGGCCTTCCTGAACGCCTATCAAACCGTAGAAATCCAGCTTTTTCCCGAGGTAAAAGGAGACTTTCCCCATGTATAACATCCCTTTATACTTTGGCTTGCCCGAATAACTCGGCGTATCCAGTCTTCTTTCAAGCACGGTTTCAGCCTCAAGGCTGAATTTCGTGGGGTAGTTACCTTCGAGAAGTACCGGCCCGGCCGGATTTCCGACCGGCGCGGCTGCCGCGACACAACCAAAAAGGATGCTGGAAAAAAGACTAACGGATAAAACGACCCCGGATTTTTTTATCATGCCTCGCTCCTATTGGTTACGTTTTTTTCTATAAATTCTAAAAGATTCTTTTGCTGCTGGGTATCCACGTGCACGAATTCAACGCCCATCCCGGGATGGCAATGGGGCTGCAAATTTTTATCAGAAACCCATATAACCATGCCTTCCATTTCCAGAGGGCCCAGTTCTTTCGGGATAAAAAGTTCAAGATAAAGCCGTGTGCGGACAGGGAATATATAACGCGCGTAAATAAATAATCCGGCGCCGCTTATATTCAGGATCTTCCCGCTATAAATGTGGCCGTTGCCCGACTCTGGTTTTTGCAACCTGAACCTGACTTCCATATTTGTTTCAAGCCTTTTAAACTTTCGCCTAAGCTGGAGTTGTTCCATCTCCAGGAGATGTTCATTAAAGCTTTCAACGGCCTCTTCTTCGCTGTTGTAGCTTTGAAACACCTTTTCCATCTGCACAAGGCGGAATAATTCTTTCACATGGAGGCCTACATTGCAGAATCGCATCATCCCGCCGTGGTTTATGACATTTTTATAGGCGATAGCAAGTATTGAAAGGCCGCTATAGTCCACCATTTCGACGCTTTCAAAATTGCATAGTATTTTGATCTTATGATTCTTCAAAAGCCAGCCTATTGTTTCGACAAATTCAGAGGCGTCAATATCAATAGCGCCTTCTACATCGATTACAGAAATATCAGCAACTTCGCGTATGCGGATCTTCATATACACCATAATAGTTACGATATTTTATTATAGTAAGTATACATTATATACGAGAAAATGCAAGCCCGGGCACAAAAAACCCCCCGCCTTTTGTCTTTTTTACAATGGGCGGGGGATGATTTTATATCTTTACAACTTTCGTTGCTTGTTCACCTTTTGGGCTTTGCGTAACCTCATACTGCACCTTGTCGCCTTCACGGAGGGATTTAAATCCGCTTCCGTCAATGCCGGTGTGGTGTACGAAGATGTCTTTACCGCCGCCATCGGGGGTGATAAATCCGTATCCCTTTTGATCGCTAAACCACTTTACTATTCCTGTAGGCACTTAACTAACCTCCTTTCCTGAATAAGATTTGGAGCAGGCAAAATAAAACCCCGCTACTTTTAAAAGTAGTGGGGATCTTACCTTACTTTTCGAGCAATAGTTCAATAGCGTGTTCCACTAACTACGTATACTCCACTTCGATTCTTTGTTAAGTATACCACATCACCAAAGATTGTCAAGTGCAAAATTCACCTAATCCAGCCCGAAGGGAGGCATAAAAAACAGGTAATATATAAAGCTGCCGACGACAAGAACAAACGTTGAAAGGATAGATATTCGTTTACCGAGAGCTTTTTTATCAGGGGTTCGGCCGGCCAGAAAAATTAATCCGACGACAAGCATAACATGCGGGATCAGGATACAGCCCAAATAGTATAGCCAAACCTTTCGTGATCTCATTCCTCTTTGTAACTGGTAAGGCTATTGCCGTCGAAAGTAAGACGGAGAGTTTTTGACAGATTAGCGCGGTTTATCGGCATATCTTTAAGCCAGCTGTTATATAGCCACACTTCCCCGGATGTGAGTCCGGAACTGTCGGTCTTACCTGTATAGGTTATAGAGTTCGGCTCGCCCAAGGCATCTTTTACCTCATCTTTGGACATACCCAGCCCGACAGGGCTTGAGCCAAGCGGGTGGCTTATCAGTTTGTCCGGCATCGGCGGTTCCATGCCGGCGCATCCTAGAATAGTCAATGCACATGTCACAACAATCACCGTCTTGATAAACTCAATTTTCATTTTTTGTCCTCATCCGTATATTAGATCGCACAAATATTTAAGAAACGTGTTTTTATTGTCTTCTTCTATTTTCACAAATTCTATCCCGATATCAAATGGCGCATTTCCTTCGGATAATACCTTTCTGGACCAAGCTATCTTTCCTGAGGCATGGACAGGGTTGGAGATGTTGGGGATCCTTAGCGTAACTTCAAGGTTGTCCCCCTCCTGAAGCTTATCCGTGGTGGCGAACCTGATTCCGAAGGCTGATATATCTTTCGTAACGGCTTTATATACCCTGTCATTATTGCCTAAGACATATTCGATCTCAAGGGGAACATTCAGCCTTAGGTACCGTCGTTTTTCTTCAATGTTCTTTAGCATAACTTGCTCAATAGTAGCCATTGGGCCAACCGGCTGTGTTGTCATCGATGGTTTTATCGCAGGTTTATCATAAGCTCCTGCCGGGGATGTTGCAATGTCAACTGTACCCGAAACTGTTCTTGCAAAAGCGTTAAGTACGCCTTTTACTGTTCCAATGGTGAGTCCGACCAGGACATTTGAATTTTTAGTAGTATCTCGTATCGTTTTCGGTATTTCTGTCCAACCAAGGGCCACGTTTTTTAAGCCTCTATCAAGTTTGGTTTCCACTCTTTTACTCGCGGCTGCGAACGATAGCGTCGCGAAAGACAGCACAAAAAATGCCACCACTAAGATTGCCACAACTTTTTTCATTACAATTCACCTCCTCCTTAAGAGTTACAAAACCTATCATTATATCAAACCAGCCTTACTAGTTGCTATTAGTATAGCACAAAAAAAAGTTTTGTCAATTTATTCTTTAAATCAGACTTAAGCAGGCTCCAACCGGAGTTTATTGATTTTTCCGTCTATTTGGCCGCACCACTCTCCGGATTTAGCGGAAAAAGAATTGACGCGCAGCATCTTTAAGAATGCCTTTGGAAACGGCTGTACCCTGCATTTGAACGTAACCGTTTCGCCCCCTTTTATATACGCCTGTTTTAGCAGTGAAAGCCGCATAAAATGAATGTTTTTAAAGAATCCCGGTGTGGGGAACGGTGAAAGCGGATAGGTGATGTGGGTGTATACCGTGTTGCCTGACTGGTCTAAAAAGCTTATCTGAAGCGAAACAGAGGAAATCTTTCGTTTCCCCGTATTCTTTATTGTGCCGCCCACATACGGCGCGCCGTTAGCGCCCTTCCATATCTTTAGATCGCTGATCACTGTATTTTTAGAATATGCGACAGTATCAAATCGAACGGTTTCTTCGTAATATTGCGAAGCAAGGTTTAACTGGCGCCACTGCAGGTATATGATAAGCCCCAAAAACGCGGACAGTATTACCAAAAAAGAAACAAAAACACTTACCGCAATTACATATACGTTCTTTTTTTTCAGCATTTTTGGCTTCTCAAGGAAGTTAGATAATCCGCTCTTACGGCGTTAAAAAAACTTATACAATCCGGCTTCTTGTAATCCGGATATGTCCATTCAAAAGGCTCGAACGTTTTTCCTCTAAAGCGAAGCGTAACCTCTGCGTATATGCCGCGCTTTAAATATATCCTGTGATAAAAATTCTTAGTCGTCAAGAGGACCAGGTTTCCGAGCGAGATGTACCCCGGATCGATATTTATGGATCGTTTTTTCGCTGCGGAAAATTTTTCCTCAAGTTTGTTGGCGCATATCTTTATATCAGGGCCGCTTTCTATAGATACAAGTTTTTTGAAACACAGGAACTGTCGTTTTAGATTGCGGCCCATCTCTTCTTGGTAGTAGTCGGTCAGGTCGAAATCAAAAATATCGCTTTCGAAATCTATAGGGCCGAATCTTTTCTTAAGCAGATCCACTGCCTGCTCAAGGAGACCGAGGTTATTGGTAATAATGCCTGTAAAAAGCTTAACAGGCTCAGGAGCTTTTGCTTTCCCCATCTGCTGTTTGGGATCCGCGCGCATTCTTAACAAAGTTTAATAGGCAGGCCATTCCGTTGCGTGATATCTCGCAAAATTCTATACCGGCTGTAAAATACCGTATGCCGTCCTGAGACTGGGACTCAGATTCTTTTACCCAGGCAACCCGGCCTTTGGCAACGATGGCGGATTTGCCGGCATCGGGCAGGCCGATCTCAACAGCCAGGTTTTGTTTTGGGGTTAATTTTTCCGCAAGGGTTATGCAAACCCCGCCTATGCTTATATCGGCTGTCTTAACGACGCTGGTACCATTGGGCTTTAAGGACAGGCTGTATTTAACCGGTATGTCCGCGTCTACTCTTACAAACCGGCGCCGCTCGCTTCCGTCCCAAAATTGCGTAAGTATGCCGGTCGGGATTTTAAATTTGTGTTTATGCTTCTCATCGACATAAAGGGCGATCAATATCAGGAATAGGACGCTGACAAGTATCAGTTGTATGACTAGGATCATTGTGGAGTTGCCGCGTTAAGAGATTAGGCCGCAGCCGCCGGTTTCTGTGCCTTCAGGCTCGCACGCCAGCAGGCCTTAGTGCAATAGTATTTCCCGTTCTTGTAGTACCACAATTTATTCTTGAACTGCTTGTTGCATTTTGCGCAGTTGGTCGGCTTTGCTGCTTCCGGTTTGACCGGGGGTTTGGTTTCGGTCTTGTTTTCTGTTTCTGCCATAACGGCTATTTTTTCTCCTTTTCTTCCATCACGTATTCTGGTTCCAGGACGGGCTTGTACTCTTTTGGGAGCGGAAACGGGAACGTTGCTGTATCGTAAACACCCGCGCCGGTACGCACTATTGTCATCCCGAGGCCTTTTGCCAACCCGATTGTAATTCCTGCTAACGGATTGCTTTGGACGCTTGTATCGTAGATATTCTTCGGCAATTCAACCCATCCGGTAAGAATGTTTACAAGCCCTCTGCCTAATTTTTTTGCGGGGTCCTGGGCAAAACTGGGAGTAGCCATGTTGAGGATGATCAATACCGCCGCTATAGCTATGCCCGTTTTTAAGATGCTTCTTGTCATTTTTCTACCTCCTGGCCTTTCTTACCGGTAATTTAATCGTATGTTCGACCAATTTCTCGATTCTTTCCCTGTCACTGTCTTTTATGTCGTCAAATTCGATCCCCGTGTCGAATCTAACTATTTGCTTAGAATTTTTTATTTCATTTCGCTTAACTACCCAAACCACGCTTCCGCAGCACTTTATCGACGGATTATTGTCTTTAAGCGACAATTCCACATCAACGCTGCTGTAACGCCCAAGGTCACGGTCAAGTGCGACGCAAATTCCGCCTACGCCTATGTTTTCGGTGTCAGCCGAAAGGTTCTGCTTCAGCCCCTTTTTGCCGATCGTGATCAGGCAGCTGCAGTCCGCCCTCGGAAAACGCCTGTAATCTATTCCTCTCCACATTGTAACTTTCATTAGTATACACACTATTAAAATCAAAAGCAAGAAAAATTTGCAAGATGAGCCGTATTTTAGTATAATAGCACTATAAAAGCGAAACCACATGTATACAGCGTTCTATAAGCTTAAAGAAAACCCGTTCAATGTAACAAGCGACCCTAATTTTTTGTATATGAGCCGCCGGCACCGCGAGGCCTTTTCGTTTTTAATGTACGGCATTGAAAACAGAAAAGGTTTTTTGGAAATAACCGGGGAGATCGGGACAGGCAAAACCACTCTTTGCAAGGCCATCCTTAATAAGTTTGATGAAAAGGTGCGGACCGCTTTTATAATAAACCCGGACCTGTCGGAGCTGCAGCTTTTGGAATCGGTTGCCGAAGATTTCGGCATAGAGCTCCCGAAAAGAATGAACAAACTCGCGCTGTTCAGGCTTATAAATAAGTTTTTGATACACCAGCTGTCCCTCAAAAATAATGTTGTGCTGATAATAGACGAGGCGCAGAACCTTAAATCTTCCCTTCTCGAACAGATCAGGCTGCTTTCCAATCTCGAGACAGAAAAAGAAAAGCTGATCCAGATAGTTCTTGTCGGACAGCCCGAGTTGCGGGACAAGCTGAATTCCCCTTCTCTTGCCCAGTTGCGCCAGAGGATCGGCATAAGGTACCACATAACCCCTCTCGAAAAATCGGAAGTACGCGAGTATATAATGCACAGGCTGCACATTGCCGGGCCCGAGAACCAGATAACTTTTTTGGAAGATGCCATCGATGAGATCTATAAATTTTCGGAAGGCGTGCCGCGTCTTATAAACATGGTCTGCGATCGGGCGCTCCTTTTTGGATTTGTGCTGGAGAAGCATGATATAAATGTCGATATCGTTAAACGCGGGATCGAGGAGATAAAAGGCAGGGTTTATGAGTATCATCAATGACGCCTTAAAAAAGGCCCAGCTCCGCAAGGAAGAAACAAAAAAGAGCCAGGAGGCCCCCGTCTATAAAGCTGCGCCTGAAATTAGGGCCACGCAGGAAAACGGGCAATTTAAGGCCGCGGCTAAGGTTGAAAAAAAAGAAATCGCAAGTATTATGTGGATTATTTTTTTAATTGTTTTCGCAGGTGCGGCGGTATGGTTTTTTTTCAGCAGGGCGCCTGAACCAAAAGATGTCCAGCCCCCCGTAGCGCCTGCCCAGAGCCAGGTTGTCCCCGCCGCTACGAAACCGGCCCCTGTCCGCTCCCGCGGTATCCCCCAATTCACCTTAAACGGGATCGTATATGACGAGGAAAGGCCTTACGCCATAGTTAATAACGAGATATTGACT
>JAPLLL010000140.1 GCA_026387595.1 Candidatus Omnitrophota bacterium | reverse complement strand
CCGAAGTGCTCACGGTCTCAGCGCTGATAGGCACAAGCCCTTTTGCCTGCAAGCCGGCGGCATCATAGTTCCAGGTCGCGCTGTCCGCCTTGGATTTGATCTGCGTAAAATCAGTACCGCGTATCTCTTCCATAATATACTGGGCATGGCCTGTCGCAACGCTTATTTCGCGGCCCTTCCTCAGCCATGATGCGCAATTTATAAATAACTCCAGCATGCATATGGCGGTAAAGGCCATGATAGCGGCGGCAAAAAGCGATTCCGCCACTGTAAAGCCCTTTTTAGCAAAAATACGTTTGTTCATTTTTATGCTGATATTGATTACATATTTATGATCGTAGAGATCTTAAATATCGGCAAAAACATGCAGATGACAATGGTACCTATGACTATGCCCAAAAACGCGATGATGAGCGGCTCTATTATGCTGGTCAGCCCGCTTACAGCGGCATCCACCTGCGCATCGTAAAAATCGGATATCTTGCCGAGCATTTTTTCAAGTTCCCCTGTCTGTTCCCCTATCGCTATCATCTTTACGACCATCGGCGGGAAAACGCCGCTTGCCTCAAGCGGAGTAGCGACCTGTTCGCCTTCGCGTACGCTCATCCGGACCTTGTCCACTGCCAGCTCAAATACTTTATTGCCGCAGGTCTTGGCCACGACCTCGAGAGAAGACAATATAGGAACACCGCTTCGAACAAGGGTGGAAAGCGTGCGCGTGAATTTGCTTACAGCGACCTTCCTGATCAGCATCCCGAATACCGGGAGCCTGAGCAAAAGCTGATCGAATTTCAAACGGCCCCTTTCGGTATTGATGTAGCGCTTTCCGAAAAAGCCCGCGATGCCCAGCGCTATAAAAACGGCGACATAGTATTTTTTGAAAACATCGCTTATATTTATAAGTATCATCGTCGGCACAGGCAGTTCTGCGCCAAAGCCCGCAAATATATCCTTAAATACAGGAATGACCTTCACGAATAAAAGTATCGTTATGGCAATGGCCATGCATGTCACGACAGCCGGGTACACCAGCGCTGATTTTACTTTTTTCTGAAGGGCTGAAACTTTTTCCAGATACGTGGCGAGCCTGTCCAGGATCTCGTCCAGCATGCCGCTTGTCTCGCCCGCCTTTACCATGCTTATGTACAGCGTGGAAAATACTTTCGGATGTTTTGAGAACGCGCTTGAAAGGCTCTGGCCGACCTCAACATCGCTTTTTATCCTGGCGAGCACGTCTTTAAACGCCTTGCTCTCTGCCTGCTGCGTCAGGACATCCAGGCTTCCGAGGATCGGGATCCCGGCGTCTACCATGGTCGCGAGCTGCCGGGAAAATACAACAAGATCGTCTATACCTATCCTGCCGCCCTTCATCTTTGTCTTCTTGGCTGCGGCCTCTGCGACCGAAAGGATGATCAGGTTTTCGTTGCGCAATTTTTCAAGGAGCGCTGCCCTGTCCTTTGCCTCTATGGTCCCTTTTAAGCTTTTGCCGGACTGGTCTTTTGCGGAATATTCATATAGCGGCATATCTATTCCTCCGATGTTACGCTTAAGATCTCTTCAAGCGTAGTGATCCCCATTAGAAATTTTTCCATTCCATCGTCCCTTAACGTTTTCATGCCGTGCTTTACGGCATAGGCCTTCATATCATTCGCGGGGGCTTTTCTGATGATCATATCCCTTATCGCGTCATCCAGCAAAAATGCCTCCAATATGGCCATCCTTCCTACAAAACCGGTGTTGTTGCATCGTGAGCAGCCTTTTCCCCTGTAAAATCTGCCCGGGGCCACCCCTGCCCGGTCCAGCACTGCTTTAGGAATATCATATTCCTCTTTGCATGCGGAACAGATCTTACGGCAAAGACGCTGCGCGCATACGAACACAAGGCTCGAGGCAATAAGAAAAGGCTCTGCGCCCATGTCCATCAGACGCGTTATCGCGCTCAGCGCGTCATTCGTGTGAAGCGTGCTGAATACCATCTGGCCCGTAAGCGATGCCTTTATGGCGATGTCCGCCGTTTCAAAATCGCGTATCTCTCCTATCATTATGACATCAGGGTTCTGCCTTAATACAGACCGCAGGCCGCTTGCAAAAGTGAGGCCTATCTCTGTCTTTGCCTGTATCTGGGTTATACCCTCTATCTGGTACTCGACCGGATCCTCTATGGTAACGATGTTCCTCTCCGGCGTGTTCAACTGGTTCAAGATCGAGTAAAGGGTCGTGGATTTACCGCTGCCCGTAGGGCCGGTGACAAGAAGCATGCCGTAGGGCCTTGAAACCGCTTTCTTGAATACCGCTGCGGACTCGGGCAGAAATCCCAGGTTATCCAGTCCCATGCCAAGCGAGCTTTTGTCCAGGATCCTCAGGACGATCTTCCCGCCGAATGCCGTGGGCAGCACGGAGACCCTGAAGTCTATCTGTTTGCCTTCTGCCTTTATTTTAAACCTGCCGTCCTGGGGAGTGAGCGTCTGGGTAATGTCCAGCCTGGATAATATCTTTATCCTTGCGATAACCGCGTTCTGGCTCTTTTTGGGCAACTCCAGGACATCGTGCAGGATGCCGTCTACCCTGTACCTGATCTTTAACACCTTTTCCGAAGGTTCGATGTGGATATCGCTTGCGCGCCTTTTCAGGGCTTCCATTATAATAAGGTTCACTACCTTGACAATGGGCGCAAGGTTCACCTTTTCCGTGATTTCTTTTATGTCCAGTTTTTCCTCGCCCACCAGTTCCACGATACCGGCCTCTGAGCTGCTTATCTCATCCAGCGTTTTCTTGATATCCAGGCCGCGGCCGCTGTAAAAACTTTCAAGCGCGGTTTTTATATCGTCTTCGGAGCTGAGGACCGCATCAATATGATAGTGGGTGATGGCTGAAAGCCTGTCCAGTATGAATACGTCAAGCGGGTCGGAGACCACTACCGTCACCACGTCCCCCATCTTTGACAGGGGCAGGACGTTATGCTCTCTTATTATTTTTTCCGGAAATATATGCAGCAGCTCGGGATCCAGCCTGTACCTGGCCAGATTTATGGGCGGGATATTGAGCTGGCTGCTTAAAAACATCATGAGGTCTTTTTTCGTTATCGCGCCGGTCGCAACCAGGATCTTGCCGAGAGAGCCTCCTTTTTCTTTTTGGAGTTTAAGCGCGGCACTCAGTTTTTTCTCGTCAAACCCCGGTTGGGCCTTGAGCGCTTCTATGATCTTATCTTTTAAAAAAATCGCCATAACTCCTCAGGTTAACCGCCGCTTACTCTTGTCTCGATATCCTGTTCCCCGACCGTAACACGCAGCACCTCTTCCAGGGTGATAACGCCTTTTTTTGCCTTTTCCAGGCCGTCTTCTCGTAAGCCGACCATGCCTTCTTTTCTTGCCTGTTCGCGTATCTTGTATTCCTGCGCCTTCTCGTCTATCAACTGGCGTATGGCAGGCGTCACGATCAATGTTTCAATAAGCGCTATCCTGCCTCTATATCCGGTATTCATGCAGGAATGGCAGCCGTTGCCGCGGTATAAAGTGACCTTGCCCTTGTCCTTGATCCCCAGTCTTGCCTTCAGTTCCTCGTCCAACTGGTACGGCGCCTTACAGTCGGGACAGATCTTTCTGACGAGCCGCTGGGCAGCGGTAAGGATCACGGAGGAAGATATCAGGAACGGTTCTATGCCTATATTTATTAGCCGCACAAGGGCGCCTGTTGCCGTGGTGGTATGCAGGGTCGTAAGCAATAAATGCCCGGTAAGCGCCGCTTTTACGGATATGTCTGCAGTTTCGTAATCGCGTATTTCGCCGATCATTATTATGTCGGGGTCCTGCCGCAGGATCGAGCGCAGCGCGCTCGCAAAGGTAAGACCCAGCTCGGGCCTTGCTGAAACCTGGTTCAAGCCTTCCATCTGGTATTCGATAGGGTCCTCTACGGTAATGATATTATCTTCCGGCGATTCGATAAGTTTTAAAAGCGCGTAAAGCGTAGTGGTCTTGCCTGACCCTGTAGGGCCGCATATCAGGATCATGCCGTGGGGTTTTCCCACGGCCTCTTTCAGGTCTTTTTGCGCCCTATCGTGAAAACCCAGCATCGCTATATCAAGCTGGGCTATGGATTTATCAAGCACCCTGAGCGCCACTTTCTCGCCAAGGACCGAAGGCAGGACGGAGATCCTGAAATCCACTTCCCTGCCCTGCACCTTGATCTTAAATCTTCCGTCCTGCGGCAGCCTCTGCTCTGAAATATCCAGGCTGGACATTATCTTAAACCGCGAAACTACCGGCTCATGAAGCGCTTTCGGAAAGACCTGCACCTCCTTTAAAAGGCCATCGATCCTGTACCGTATCCTGGTTTGAGCCTCAAACGGTTCTATCAGGATATCGCTTGAACGCATCCGGACGGCATTGCTCAGGAGCTGGTTTGCCAGTTTCACTACGGGCGCGTTTTCTGTGGCCTGCAGCAGCTGTTCGGCATCGCGGAACATCTGCTTTGATTCTTCCACTATGGATACTGACACGTCCGAGGAAGACAGACCAGAGATCACTTTTTCTATCTCTTCATAACTGGAATCCTCATAATACTCCGAAATGGCGTTTTCTATATCGGCCTCAGCGGCCAGAACAGGCAGAACCTTAAGGCCGGTCATTGCCGCAACATGGTCGAGGGCAAAGATATTCAGCGGGTCGCTTACCGCAACGGACAGCACGGTTTCCACTTTTGATACGGGGATTATGCGGTAGTGCTGCGCCACTTTCGCAGGCACCAGTTTCAAAACATCGGGTTCTATTTTAAGGCGGGCAAGGTTTATCGGAGGTATGCTGTAATGTTGGCTCAATACAGAGATCAGGTCTTCTCTTTTTACAAAACCCGAACCTGTAAGGATATCCTTCAGGTCCCCTCCCTTTTGTTCCTGTATCTTAAGCGCCTCTTTAAGCCTGGCCTCGGTCAGCAGGCCTTTTCCAAGCAAAGCCTTTACGAGCGCCTCTTTCAGGGATAGGGTCATTGTTTGCGTAACCCGCCTTCGTGTATGGGGCTAAACAGAGTAGATAGCCTACGGCGGGTTATCCGCCGAAGCATATCTGCCATGAATCGCTACGTTGGCGAAGGCGGATAATATTTTTTAAGTGCTTTCTGAAAACTGCTGGACGTGGTTATGAAAGGCTGAACAGTGCATTTGGTCAGTTTCTCTATTTCCTCAAGCGCGGATGCGTTCAGCGGGTTTACCATTGCAACCGTCAGGGTCGCGCCTATCTTATCGATCGGAATGGCACCGTATTTCTTCACGGTCTCAACTGGCAGTATCTTTATGATCTCGCGGTCTATCTCATAATTATCCATCGGCAAATACGGGAATCCGTACTGGACCGTGAGGACCTGGGCGATCTCTTCCTCTTTGGCGTAGCCCAGCTTGACCAGGATCTCGCCGACCAGGCCGCCTTTCGAACTTTGGATGTTAAGGGCTTCCTGCAGCTGCGCTTCACTGATTATCTTGCGCTCTTTAAGCAGTTCACCCAATTGTTTTGCTACTATCCGCCTGAATGCAACCATATTATTTTTTAAACAACCTCGCGAGGTCTTCCGTATCCATCGTGCGGCCGAGCGCCTCGTCGTAAGCTATGAGATTCTTTTTGCAAAGCTCATAAAGCGATTGGTTCATCGTATACATGCCTTCCCTCTGGCTCGTCTGTATAACCGAATATATCTGGTGCACCTTCGATTCCCTTATCTGGCTCCTGACGGCCGGCGTCGCGGTCATTACTTCCGTAGCGAGTACCCTGCCGCCTGCGTCCGTTTTCGGTATAAGCTGCTGCGCTATTATACCTATTAATACAAATGAAAGCTGCGTGCGTATCTGTTGCTGCTGGTGGGCGGGGAAGACGTCTATTATCCTGTTTATCGTCTGAACGCTGTCCGAGGTATGCAGCGTCGCAAAAACAAGATGTCCGGTCTCTGCGCATGTAAGCGCCGTCTCTATCGTTTCAAGGTCCCTCATTTCACCGATCAATATCACGTCCGGGTCCTGCCGCAGGACATGTTTTAGCGCGCCCGCAAATGAATGCGTATCCTGGTAGACCTCACGCTGGTCAATAAGCGCCTGCTTGTTCTGGTGCACGTACTCTATCGGGTCCTCTATGGTGACGATGTGGCATGCGCTATTAGTGTTTATATAATCTACCATTGCGGCAAGCGTGGTTGATTTACCGCTGCCCGTCGCGCCGGTTATCAGTACGAGCCCTTTAGGCTTTGCGCAGAGATTCTTTACGGTCTCAACCGGAAGACCGCATTCCTCAAATGTCCTTATTTCAAGCGGTATCGCCCTGATGCTTGCGCCGACAAATCCCCTTTGCCAGAAGCAATTGACCCTGAAACGGCTTAAGCCTTCCCTTTCAAAAGAAAAATCCAGCTCTTTTTCTTCTTCCAGCTGTTTTATGCGTTCGGAAGAAAGCATGCTGTAGACAAGCTCTTTAGCGGCTTCTTTTGAAAGCGATTCGGATTCGGTCTTGATAAGTTTTTCATCAACACGTATGATCGGTGGGGAATTTACGCCTATGTGCAGGTCCGACGCGCCTTTTTCAACGGTAAGCCTTAGCAGTTCTTCTATTTTTGGTTTTGCCATTTGAGCCCTCTTGGTTGTTTTTATATTATAAGATAATTATATCAGATATATTTTTTTAGTCAACCCCCGACTGTCGGAATGCATCCTCCCAGATATCAAACCTGAAGCATTCGCGCCAGGAATCGAACTTTGCGCCGTTTTTCCACGCGGCATAAAGGACATCTGACAACGCCTTATTGTTTTTATTGAATCTCCATTCCAGAAGACCTCTCTTTGGATCGCTGAATTTCATGTTCACCCTGCGGCGGGGCAGCGCTTTTTTCAGGAATTGCTGCTTCTCAAACAGCGAATCAAGGCTGTCCATCGGTTCATTTTCAAATGGGGTCCCTGCCTTGGGCACGAACGCGTTCAACGAGACCGAGACCTCTGTGCCACTTTTCAGGGCAAGCACCCGGTTAATGAATACGGGGATGCCTTCAAGGTCTTTTTTTGTCTCGGTCGGCAGGCCTATCATAAAATAGAATTTAACCAGCCGCCAGCCGGACTTGAACGCCTCATCACACGCAAGTATGACCTCCTCCATATCTATGTCCTTGCCTATGTATTTGCGCAGCCTTTCACTGCCGGACTCTACCGCGAATGTAAGGCCGGCCTTTCTTACCTGGGCTATCATGGAAGGAAGCGTTTTCAGCACATCCTTGCTGCGCAGCGACGGTATTGATATACCGACGCCTTTTTCCTTGAACCCCTCTGTCAACTCTGTTATAAGAGCCGCTATCCCGGGATAACTTGCGGTTGACAGCGAAAGCAGCGAGATCTCTTCATAACCGCTGTTCCGATACATTTCTTTTGCGAGCTCAAGTATTTTTTTTCTGGACCGCATGCGCACGGGCCTGTACAGCCGGCTGGTCTGGCAGAATTTGCAGTCAAACGGGCATCCGCGCATTATCTCAAGCGTTATCCTGTCGTGTATGATCTGTATATAAGGAACGGGCTCCTTCACGGGATAGAACGCGTTATCTAAATCTTTTACAATCCTCCGCTTAATTTCCTTTGGAAATTTTGGGACATAACTGGCAACTGGCAACCCCGGCCCGCCGTTTGCCGCACAGACCGGGACGGGCCGGCAACCGGCAACTTTTTTGTACGCATCAACTATCTCAAGGATAACTTCCTCGCCATCGCCGATAACGAACGCGTCAATAAATGCCTCGAGCGGCGCGGTATTCACTGTGCACGGGCCGCCTGCTATTACAAGCGGGTGATCTTCTGCGCGTTGGTTAGCCCTGAGAGGGATGCCGCTTAGATCAAGCATGTTCAGGAGATTGGTGTAATTTAATTCGTAATTCACCGAGAAGGCAACAATATCAAAATCTTTTACAGGCGCTTTAGATTCAAGGGAAAATAAAGGAATTTTCTCAGACCTCATCTTCTCTTCAAGATCCATCCAGGGCGCGAACACGCGCTCGCAGGCGGCCACGGCGGCGG
>JAPLLL010000055.1:3048-7050 GCA_026387595.1 Candidatus Omnitrophota bacterium | reverse complement strand
GGACCATGGACCTGTGTTCTATATAATACAGGTCCAGTTCCATCCATTCCAAAAACGATATTTCGCACCTGCCGCTTATCTGCCATAAGCCCGTAAGCCCCGGTCTTACCGTAAGCCTTTTCCGTTCCCTGTTGCCGTATTTCTGCACCTCTTCAGGAAGCGGCGGCCTCGGCCCGACCAGCGTCATATCACCGCGCAGTACGTTGAACAGCTGCGGGAGTTCGTCTATCGTAGTCTTTCTTATAAATTTGCCGACGCGGGTCATCCTCGGGTCGTTCCTGATCTTGAATATCGGTCCTTCCACTTCGCTTAAGTGCCGCAAGCTGTCTTTAAGCTTTTCGGCGCCACGGCTCATGCTGCGGAATTTATAGAACATGAAATGCCGGCCGTTTTCTCCGACGCGCATCTGCTTGAAGATCACGGGCCCCTTTGAATCCAGTTTTATCAGCACGGCAACTATCAGAAAAAGCGGGCTCAGCAGTATTATCAGTGTAAACGATACAAAGATATCGGCTGCGCGTTTTATAAGCGCGTAGAATTGGGGATAAAACCTATTTTTTAATCCGCCTTTTTCCATTTTGCTATAAAGCCTTTGTAGGCAATATACGAGGGCTTAGGGGTAAAATCATTTTCTATGAGCCCAAAATGGTTTTCACTGTCAAAGGGCTGCGTTCCTGTATCCCTGAAGCCGTACCAAAATACTTTTTTTACCTGCGGGTACAAAAGAGCGATCCGAAATGCCTCTGTCAGATATTCGGCCTGCTGCCCGGGCGAAACGCCTCTTTTAGAAGCAGGGTCTATCAATTTGTTGCTTGGCCAGCCCAATTCGGTGATCCAGACCGGTTTATCGGCGTCGCCGTTTTTCCTCATCCTTCCGGTAAAATCCTCTATCTTCAATCTGATCAGGTTTTTGTGACTTGGGCTGTACGGCATGGTATAAGGATGGAACGCGGCAATATCAAAATAATCTTTCCCCCCGTTCTTATAAACTTCATCTATGAACGGGAAATAGGGCTGCTCCCCGCCCCACCCCATGAGTCCGCCTAAAATTATTTTGCACTCCGGGTCTATTTTCTTTGCCGCGATATATGTGGCCTTTAGCAATTTAACGTAATTCGCGGCGCTGGGAGGGTTCCAGAACCCATCGTAATCCTCTTCGTTCCAGACCTCCCAGTATTTTATCCTGTCCTTATAACGCGCTACGGTCAGGGCGACAAAATCCGCCCAATGCCCTATCGCCTTATCATCGCCCGTCGTGGGATCACACCAGGACTTTAATATCAACTGGCCGTACACGTTCAACCCCTGGCTGCATTCGTTATCCACCGCCTTGTCCAGGTCGCTCCACCGGAATTCGCCTTTTTCCGGCTCAACCAGGTCCCACCTTACAACATGCCTGACCCATTTAATACCGGCCGCTTTTATCATTTCGGCCGCTTTTACGTCCTTGCATTCATTCAGGTCTACACATACACCGAAGGGGGAATCGTCCGGTATCCCGAAAACACCGCTGCAGCCGATAAGCAACAACACGGATACCGATAAAAAGGCGCAACAAAATATCACATTCTTAAATCTCATACGGCTTCCCTTTATCTCTTTATCAACTCAAGATATAGTTTTTCAAGGTCCTTCGCTACGCCTTCCGGCGGTATTCTCTTCCGGGCCATGGCCATGGAATTATTGCCCATTTCTTCCAGCCGGCCTCTGCTCATTTTCAGCATTTTAATGATTGCCTCCGATAACAGATCAGGCCTGCCCTTTGGAATGATAAAGCCGTTAACACCGTCTTCAACTACTCCCTTTACGCCTGCCACATCCGTGGTTATGACGGGTTTGCCCATCGCAACAGCGTCAAGCAAGCTGTAGTTGCACCCTTCCCACAATGAAGGCAGTATAAAGATATCGCTTGCGGCTATAAGCTCTCTGGCATCGTTTCGCCAGCCAAGGAACAGCACGGAACCGGAAAGCCCTTTTTCTTTAATAAGCGCGGAGATCTTTTTGCAAAGCGGGCCATCTCCCAAAAGCAGGAATTTCGCATCCGGGAAGATCCTGCATGCCTTCTCCGCCGCCGAGACCAGGTCAAGCGGCGCTTTTTGCGGAGCCATTCTGCCTACGAAAATAATGACCCTGTCTTCGGGCCCCACGCCCGCCTCTTTCCTTTTCTTAACGCTGTCTATATTAAGCACCACGGGTTCGACAGCGTTCTCTATAACTATTATTTTCCTGGCGGGCAGTACCCCCGATCTAACCGCAAGCTCTTTCTCTCCTTCGCTGACCGCTATAACCTTATCGCAGAAAAACCCCGCAAACTTTTCTATGGCCGCGTACAAAGATCTGCTTAACAGCATGCGGCGCGGCCTGTCGAAAGGAAAGCTGTGCGGAGTATATACCACCGCCGGGATCCCCGCCAGTCTTCCCGCGATACGGCCCAGAACGCCCGCCTTCGAACTGTGGGCGTGAACTATATCAAACCTCTCGCGCTTTATGATATCATAGACCTTAAGGAACGACTTTATGTCGCTTACGGGATTTATTTCCCTGCTCATAACCACCGGATACGCCCTTACTCCTATTCTTTTAAACGCCTCCAAAAACGACTCCTTGCCCTCCGAGACTCCGGATATGAGATCCTGCGGAGGGCATATGCCTGCAATATCGAAAACATCTCTGTTTATTTTGGACAATACGGAAATGACGTGCCTCTGCACGCCCCCCGTTGCCTGTGAAATATACAGCAATTTTATCTTCTTACCCAAAGACCCTGCCTTTCCCGAAATTCCTGCTGAAGGCGTCGACAAGCCCGTTCTTCACCGCCCCTGCGATATCCGGCCTGCCGGTAACAGAAAAATATGCGATCCGGGCCAACGCCTTTAAAAGATACATGGCAAAATAATCCGGCCAGAATATCCACGGGCAGTTCTTGATCATAAAAAGGGGCTGGTTCCTGACATATATGTAATATGCCTGCGGCGTCCTGGAGCCCAGCGTGTTTTTCATCTTATGCCTGATCCTGGCGTTCCTTGACGCCACCACGTTAAAACCCGCCCTTGTCGCCCGCAGGCAAAAATCCGAATCTTCATAATAGGCAAAAAAACGCTCATCCAGCAGGCCGATCCTGTCTATGACGCTTCTTTTTATCAGCATGCAGCTGCCGGATACGCTCTGCACCTGTTTATACCTCTCCTTGATATTACGGACTACGCGGTGTATGCCAAGCCACCAGATGATCTTGTGGGCCGCTATCTGAACGGTATATGGCGCTGAGTACTCTACGTTCGTAGCGCCGACTATCGGCCTGCCCGGTCTCCAGCGAACGCCTGATCCCGCGATTGCACCCGCCGGCAAAGCCGAGGTTTTGACCGCTTTCCAGGAGCTCAACTTCCGGAAATTTATTTTTCAGGCGGCGGCCGGAACCGTCGTTCGAACCATTGTCAACCAGTATAACTCTGAAATTTTTATAGGCCATATTCCTTAAAGAAAAGAGGCACTCCGACGTATACCGTTCCTGATTGAAATTTAAAACCACGATATCGGTCAATGGTTCTTTGGTTATTTCAAAAACGGCGTCTTTATATATCCTTTCCAGTTCTGCGCCTACCTTTTCGAGACCGTATAATTCGCGGACCTTGGTAAAGGCCTTCCGCCCGATAAGTTCTCTTCTTGCGCCGTCTTTCAGGAGAGATATTACTTCCCCGGCGAAGGCGCGCGGCGTATCTGCGATTACAATATCCTCGCCGTTTTTTATAGAAAGGCCCTCTGCCCCGGCGGAGGTCGACACTACCGCCTTTGCCGCAGCCCAGGCATCAAGGATCTTTATCCTTATGCCACCGCCGATCCTCAAGGGTACGATCACCAAAGAAACCTTTTTCATAAATTCTCTTATGTCGGGGACAAACCCGACAAACCTTACCGACGGGTCTTTGGCAAGCCTGACGAGGTACCGGGGCATGGATTTTCCCGCGATAATAAACCTGACCCCTGGCATCTTTTTTTTTATCA
>JAPLLL010000055.1:0-3032 GCA_026387595.1 Candidatus Omnitrophota bacterium | reverse complement strand
AACGGATTCATAAAAAAATTTTACACCGTCTTCATTTGGAACATACTTTAATCCGCCGAAAAATAATACCGTATTTTTTTCTTCGTCTCTTCCTGCAAAAATTTCTTTTTCCGGAACAGGCAGTTCTGTCGGGGCGGGGTTGACAACGACGTTTGAAGCACCGGACATCTTAACGATATTGGCTTTGTCTAATTCGGAAAAAGTCATGCATCTGTCAAATTTAGCGTATATCGGAAATTCGTATCTCTTGATCCTTGCCGCCTCTAATTTCGAAAAAAGTTTAAGGAACGGATTTTTTGCCAGGCGTCCGTGCGCATCGTATAAAAGATATTCTACAAGGTGGGTATCAATAACCAGGGCTGTCTTAGAAGGCACCCTTATATCCTTACTCACGGCATACTGCGCCATATAGTAGAACGCGACATGGACTATGTCAAAATCCGCGGATTCTACAAGTTCCTTTGCGCGTTTGTGCATCCGGGGAGAGTAATACCGTATAACGGTAAACGGGTCGGTTTTGCGTGCGACGGTTAGAAAATTCGAGATCGAAAAATTCGGCCTTTTTCTAAAAACCTCCACCTTCGCACAATATGGAGAGAGGCCGGACAGGCCGGTCCGGAGTTCTTTATCATCCTCGATCAAGCTCAGAAGCGTGATCTTGTTATTCCTTGAGAGGAATTTAAGCTGGTTGCAGATTACTGTTTTATCGCCTCCTTGCGGGGGGTACGGCAGCCTTGGACAAATGTATAATATGTTCATGACCCGGCCCTTGATCTGTCGATAATAATAAGCGCGCCGATAAAAAATCCGAGCCACATTGTGTTAAACGGGGATATTAAAATGGGGCCCGCGAAAGAAACGACCATCATGGCAAAAAAACCCGCTGTTATACCCCGGCAAAGGGCGCGGTCGGTTTCATCTTTTAAGGACATGCCAAGCCCCAGCCCGTATCTCATAAAGGTAAAGCAGAACCATAAAAATGAAACCAGCCCTACGAGGCCCATGTTCAAAAATATGGAAAGATAGGCGTTGTGTATATATCTGGTACGCTCCCATGTGGGATAACCGTACCACACGTCAGACCTGTAATATTCGACCTGCGTCCCGAGCCCATTCCCGAAAAAGGGATGCTCCAGCACTTTTTTCGTAGCTGCTTTCCATTCGGAGCCGCGCGTAATAATCGAAGGCTCCTGCTTCGCGATAAAAATAGACGCATACCTCTTCTCCAGCGAATATATCAACCTGGACAGGACGTTGCTCGACGGGAACAATTCGGCCGCCACCATAAACAGCGAAAAGATAAGCACGCCTGCGGCTGTAAATTTTAGAAAATTAATTTTCTGTGAAGCAGTCGACATCAATACCAAAAACGCCAGTCCGGCAACGGCGGCCACCCACAGCGCCCTCGCAAAACATATTATCTGGGCCAAACCGAAAAAGACGGATGCAATCGCAAAAAGACCCTTTTTCGTACCTTTGGCGGTATTTACCGTAAAGGCGACGCAAATCAATAAGAGGGGCAGCGCTATGATATTGACGTTTCTCAGCCCTACCAACCCCGTTTCTATGTATGCCATCCCGTAAAAGGCTATACCCTTAATCAAATAAAAGATCTCCTTTAAAATGCCTGCAACCGCCGCGAAGAGCATAACGATGAACAGGGAATACAGATTTTTTTTATCCTCCGTAATATCAAGAATTATAAAACAGAGGCTGTAATACGAAATGGCGTTTAAATCGCTTCCCCATTCCGGAAACTTATGGCCCCTTGATATGCCGATCACGCATGAAAATATCGAGACGCATAAAAATACGATAAGAGGCAATGTTATAGGCGAGGAGATATCCTTGTTTTCATCGCTGAAAATAAACCGGCGTATCTTTTTTATGATCCATGCAACAAAAAGAAGCAAATAGGCAAGGCCATATATTATTTCCTGCGGGGTAACGCCAACGCCTAACCATAAAATATTCAGCGGTACTGCCGCTAATAATAACGCAATGGCTATAACGGGACGGAAAAATACTAAATAAAAAAGCGCCGCGGCGCAGAGTATGCCTGCGACGATGCCCGGCGGAAGCCCGGCAATCGCAAGGCCCAGCACCAGCCCTATCGCTGTCAAAACTAAAATAGATACAATGCCTATTTTCATTATGCCTTAATCAAGAATGCCCGCGCACGAGATATTTTTTCAAAGCCATTGAGCCCAAAAGAACAACCAGAGATTCACTGGCGATCAAAGCATAGGCCGGCCCCGTATATCCGAATTTGAAAATGAAAAATATGGTAAGCATCAAATTCAATAACAACCCTGAGGCGTTTATAAAAGGAAGAATGCCCTGCCTGCCTATCCCGATCAATGTGAGGGCATTATTCGTATCCAATACCACTAATATGGCAGCTACAGTAAGAAACCTGAACAGGGGCACGATCTCAATGAATTTTTCCCCGTAAATAACCCGCACAATAGGCAAAGCGTAAAATATAATACACGCCCCTGCGGGTAAAGACGCTAAAAATGAAATCCGCAGCCCGCTAAGATATTCTTTTTTTGCCTCGGACAAAGAAACGGTGCTTAGATGTGAAATTATGGGGAAGATCGCGGAAATAAAACAGGCTGCGAGTATCCAGAATCCGTCCACGACTATAAATCCGGCGTTATAAAGACCCACTGCCGCCTCACCTTTCATCCTGAATAATAAAAGCGGCGCCAGTTTAAGGTATGCTATTCCGAGCAGCTGGCTGAGCCAGAGCGGCACGGTCTGAGCCAGCTGGTCCCTGCAAAAACCCAGGTCTATATCCCACTCGGGCCAGCCCATCTGCCTCAGAAAAATCAGTTTCGCGGCAGAAAGAGATAAAATATTCGATACCAAAAAAATATTAAATACAGGGATAAGCCCGAAATGATTAAACAGCGCCCATGCCGCGGCAGGCAGGAACAAAACGGCCCTTACAACGGCGATCGCCAGATCCAGCTCCATCTTTTCAAACGCGCGGAATATGGAAGTATACAGATTGGAGATATTTATAA
>JAPLLL010000002.1 GCA_026387595.1 Candidatus Omnitrophota bacterium | reverse complement strand
GTGCTGTTTTGCAAGTTCTTCTTCCTTCCGATTTCTCTCCATTTCATATAACCGCGCCTTCAATATTTTAAGTGCCATGACTTTGTTCTTATGCTGCGAACGCTCATTCTGACACTGCACGACTATGCCTGTGGGCACATGTGTGATCCTGACCGCGGAATCCGTCTTATTTACGTGCTGGCCGCCTGCCCCTCCTGCCCTGAATGTATCGATCTTAAGGTCCGCCTCATTTATGTCTATTTTAATATCGTCACTTATTTCGGGGATCACGTCCACCGAAGCAAAAGACGTATGCCTGCGCTTATTCGAGTCAAACGGCGAGATCCGCACGAGCCTGTGCACGCCCGTCTCGCTCCTTAGATAACCGTACGCGTAATCACCCTTTATTATTACGGTAACGTTCTTTATCCCGGCTTCTTCGCCCTGATCTGCTGCACCTTGAAATCCCTTGATGCGGCCCATTTTGAATACATCCTTAAAAGCATTGAAACCCAGTCGCACGCCTCCGTGCCGCCCGCGCCCGCGTTAATGCTCACGATGGCGCCTGATCTGTCCATTTCACCGCTTAAAAGCGTCCTGAATTCCAGGTCGCGCAGCCGGGCGTCTATCTTTAAGAGGTCCTCATTCAGGTGCTGGACGGAGTATTCATCGCCTGTGTCTACGATACCGGCCAGGCCCTCAATATCTTCAAACCGTTTTTCCAGTTCAAGATAGGGTTCTGTAACGGCCTTAAGGCTTTTGAGGCTGGTAATTATCTCGTTTGCTTTTTTATCGTCGTTCCAGAAGTTGGGCTGGGACATAAGCTGCTCTGTCTCTTTGATCCGGGCAAGGCTTTTATCGATGTCAAAGATACCCCCTGAGATTGGCAAGTATCTCTTTAGTCTTAGCGATTGCGTCTTTTAGGTCTTTTAGCGTCATTCCGACTTTTTATTATATCACGTATTTTTTCAGGCGTCAAACCCTCGGTCCTTAATAATCTAATCTTATTACTGACGCCTTTTGCAAACCCGCCGGGCGAGCCGTCCGACCTTACCACGCGGTGGCAGGGCACAATTACGGGATACGGGTTCCTATTTAAGGCGTTTCCTACCGCGCGGCATGCGCGGGGGCAGCCGATCTTTCCCGCCACCCACTTATACGAACGTACCTGGCCTTTCGGGATGGCTTTTGCCGCTTTATAGACCTTGGATTCAAACGCCATAAGTTTGAATTCGGCTTTCATATTGAGATCAGGGCCATTGGTTCAGCGAGGGGCCTTTCCAGGACATGAGGATATGGCCTATTTCCGCCAATCCCTTGAGATATCTGGTTCCATAATTCTCTCATATTCGCAATAGCATCTACAATATTTTCATTTTCTATGGTGCCGCCGATATGCCTGCATGCCATGCCGCCCATAATCGTAGCGAACATGCTCGTTTTCCTTAGATCCCACCCATGTGTAATTCCATAAACCAGGCCGGTCGTGTAGGCATCCCCTGCTCCTGTTTCATCCCAGACAGGCGCTCCTCGTTTCAGCCCCTTTAAAGCGGGGATATAGAATTTTACTACCTCCTGCTTATGTTCATCTACATAGCTGGCGCAACTCCCCAACTCTCCCATTTTCAGGAAAACTGATTTTACGCCCCTGCTTATAAAGAAATTCATTATGCCGTCTATATCCTTGGTTGCGGCAATCTGAACAGCCTCATCAAAAGATACGGATAAGACATCTATATACGCATAGGCCCATTCATTAGCCTCAAAGGCCTTATTCCAGTCTTTATTCCTGTCTACTGTTGTATCTATCACTATCTTTACATCCCGTTTTACGCTTTTTGCCCTTCTTAAAAACTGGGGGAGCTCTTTCATCAATTCGGGCGTCAACACCGAGCCGCCGATGTGTATTGCATCTGCCCTTCGTATTGCCTCATCCGGGATATCGCTCATATGCAGTTCAAAATTCGCGTTTCTTGCCTGCGTTTTAATATATGTCCTGCCAAAATCCCCGAAGGATAATACGTAGGTA
>JAPLLL010000001.1 GCA_026387595.1 Candidatus Omnitrophota bacterium | reverse complement strand
ACCTTTTATTTTTAACACCCTGTGTGCCTCACTTATTGCCCTATTTGGGCCCTCTTTAAAATGCTCCATTACCCCCAATGAGATATAGGCATCGATACTCCCGTCTTTTAAATTCAACTTGCGTACATCGCCCACCTCAACGGGTAAATCTGGAAAATGATCCTTGACCCTCTGAACTGTTTTAGGCGCAAAATCCACTCCGGTGCAGTTATATCCCCTGGCGCGCAATGATACTACATACCTCGCCGTACCGCAGCCCGCTTCAAGTATCAAACCGTCCCGGGGCAGGAACTTATTAAAAGCATCACGCACCGGCCCATAGCCCATAAAACCCATAAGATACGGACGGTAATATGCCTTCGGAACGCCGTAAACGTTCTCTTCCCAGTGCCTGTCCCAAAATCCCGGCTTATCGTCATCATTAGTCCTATAATAAGCTATCCGCGCGCCTTCGCAACGGGCAAAAACTGCATTTGGTCTGTTATCCATACCCGTTACTCGATCCTCAAAAATTAAATACAACCTTCTTAAACGGCCTATTCAGTATTTGACGATCGCGACCATCAAATGGCTTATTTAGAAACGAAATACCCAAATAGGTGACGACAAAAATAAAAATTAAGATTATTAGCGACGGTACATCATTCGCGAACGGCTTGAAAAATAAGACCGGAATACACGCCGCGAGACTATTAATGGATATTTTATAAAAAGCCTTCCACGGATATCCTATCTCCAAGATTTTCCCGGTGAAGAAGCGTTGGACCGCAAAATTCAAGAGAAAAGATGTCCCCACCGCAAAAGCTGTCCCTGCAAGCCCGTAGCTCTTTGTTAAAAATATGGTCATAGGGATCTTGTACAATATAACCACGTTCCCCCATAGCGATATCTCATTTTTTTCAAGCACTGCGGCTATGCTTCGCAGGGGCATCGTAAAAATATAAAATATCATGAAAAATAACAGTATATAAAATATAGGGATCGAATCCGTATATTTACCAAAAAACATGGTCACCACCCTATCTATCACTAAAAAAAATCCAAGAAATACCGGAAAAACAAAAAACGCCTTAAGTTTATTAATAAGACTAAACAGATAGATCAGCCTTTGTTGATCCTCGTGTTCGACGTAATGCCTCGTGAATACAGACTGGCTCATTGACTGCATAAGGGCGCTGGGCATCGATTCCACCAGCGCGGTTGTAACGGTCACAGCAAAATAAAAAATCCCCGTCATCGACGCCCCCAGATAAAAGGCGACGATATATCCATCTATCTTCGAGTCCCAGAAAAAAGACAGCAATTTAGTCGCGTATTCCTTAATGCCAAAGGTAAAATATCTGCTCAAGTCACTCTTCGACGAGGAGGAGGCCCGTCCACGCGTGTATGACTCTATCCTTAAAAGATATGCAACCACTAAAAAAATGTCCACTACAGCTATGCTCAAGACGATCCCGAGCAAACCAAACCCAAGCCTTATTGAGCAAATAAAAAGGGCGAGGGTAAGCAGCGCACCCAATATGTCAAAAAATATTTTATACCCCTGCTTAAGAAACGCAAAAAAAGCGGCTTCGCACATACGGACTTGCGCCCTTAGCATACCCAGGATCACGGACAAAAACAGATATTCTGATAAAAAGAACCTGTTCACGGCGCCTGGGTATTTACCGGCTATTACGGACATGATGGCTGAAACCAGGATGCCGAACAGCATGACTATTCCCATGCTTGACCATATGATCCTCCTGACAATTCTATAATCATGCTTTACCAGATATTCGGATGCGTATCTCAAGATTACCGACGGCAACCCGAGGGCCAGGAGAAGGAAAAAAAACGTCTGCGTATTTAAGATAAGGCTGTAGTGTCCAAATTGCGCGACGGTCAGGCTTTTCGTAAGATAGAGCAGGGTAAAAAAAGATATGATATATCCGACTGTCGTGCCTATGTAATTATAGAATGTGCTTAAAAAAATTTCTCTGTGCACATTATTTTGCATAAGGTCGAACCCCTCTCCTGGCTGCGATCCTTATTTCGGAGGAAACTTCCATAGTCTCTATTATCCAGCCCGCATTATCCAACTCCCTTTTTATGGACCCGGTCGTATATTCCCTATGGTGCTGCGGGTCCAAAAAATACTTCATCTTCAGATCTTTTTTTACCCCCAGGATCCAATTATTGTCAAGGTTGGGCACTCGTACGAGGACCCTCCTGGAGATATTATTCAATTTTTTTAAAAAATTTTCCGGATCCTTCAGGTGCTCAAGTATATTCGAACACACAGCCACGTCAAATTCTTCGCCCTGGGGCATGTTTCTCGTCGCCTCTCCTACAAAATACCGTATGTTCCGTCGGTTATACCTTTTTTGAGCAAACTCAATGTTTGATGATGAGATGTCATAGGCGACCACTCTGGACGCCTTTAAGGCCAAATCTGCAGTAAGTTCGCCGCGACTGCAGCCTATATCAAGAACTGTCGAGCCCTGCGGTATGTTATCCGTAAAAAATTTATGAAAATCATCAAATAAATGCTTTGGGTGCAGCCCGTAATACCTCATCCCCAAAGCGCTCATTTTCCTGTATATAAAGTCATGGGCCCGTATGGAGAGGACCAGCATACATCTGTATATTCCTTTTAACATAGGGGGCGACGCCTACCTCTTTACGGTTTCTTAGCCTCGATAATCACAAATTTGCCTTTATTAGAAAAAAACTTTACTTTATTGATGAGAAGGTCGGATACCTTAAACAGAAACCTCACCATACCCTCATTTTGCATTTCAAAAAAACGCGGCGGCATAAATTCTAAAAAAATGTTTTCCACCCGTATCTCGGTAAATCCCGCCTCTTTCAATAACAAACCATACTCATCCGAACTTTTGTAAAAATGCTTTTCCGGGGTCCCTTCGGATGGATTATTTTAAAAAAATCGAGCCAAAGCTCAAGCCACGTCAATCTCTCTGTGGGTTCTACAAATACCATATACCCATCAGGGGTCAAGACCCTCCTGATTTCCGAGACCGCCTTTTTGATATCATCGATATGATGCAGTATAAAATGGCCTATGATTACATCAACCGCCGAATCTTCAATCGGTATCCTCAATACGCTGGACTGGATAAAGTCTTTCCCGCTATTGCCAAGAGCGTTTCTCGCCTCCGATACGGCGTTTAAGGCTATATCCATGCTGATAAGATGTGCTCCGGAATTAATTATCTTTTTGCCCACATTTCCGGACCCGCATCCAATATCAAGGACCAACTTATTCGCATCCAACCGCTTATTTATGATAACGGAAACATAATCATTGTGTATGAGCGTCAAAAACGCGTTTGACATGTATCTATTGTAAAAACGTAGTTTTTTTCCACTAAAAACATTCTCGTGGATAACCAGCTGATCTCTCTCCTTATCGGTCAATTCGCACAGGAGCGATGGTATCCCTTTAATCACGGGATATCTTTGCCTGCAAATTTTACACAGGATGCTGTCAGGGGTTACCAGTACACCGCCCTTACATTTAGGACAAATCAATACCTCGGTTACCCGGTCCGAAAGAATCCTTTTTTGAGCAATATTATTAACTTCCATAACAATTTATCCCAATGTTATTTTTTTCTGCAAGGAGACTGAAGTGCAATTTTTACAAAGCGGCGGGGAGCCTTTATACACCTTGCGCCTTATGTCTTTAAATTCACCGGAACGCCATATTGTTCTTAGACTCCTGTCATGTATATTTCCTGCCACCATTGAAGAGTCGTAATCAAAGCAGCACGGAAGAACCTTTCCATCCCACGTTATCGTAACGCTATTAGGCAGATATCTGCAAAAATCGCTTATATAGGGCTTTGGCACCCACTTCCCGCCTTTTCGCGCATACCGGGAAAATCGGGTATTTTTTACGGGCAGAAATTCATTACCCAGATATTGAATCCTTTCATCAGTCAGCCATGCGCTGGGGCTGATATTTATGCTCTTTAGGGTAACAACATCGACCTTCCATTCACGCATTAATTCGATCGCGCGCCTTATTTCATCTTCATTATCTTTTCTTACCAAGAAATTCAGGGCAATACTGGGGTTGCGAACGCCAAGTTTACGCTTCTGGTCGCATAGCATTTTAATATTATTGACGACAAGTCTGTAATCATAACCTGCCCTAAAGCGGGTCGTACTTTTTTCGGACAGGCCTTCAAAAGCAATATTCAAGATCTCAAGACCCGACTTGAAGATCTCATCCTTATAACGCCCGATCAGCATGCCATTAGTATCCACCTTTGAGGCGATCCCTTTATCCCGCGCCAGGCTCACCATCTGCCATACATCCTCATTAAGGAGTGGTTCCC
>JAPLLL010000019.1 GCA_026387595.1 Candidatus Omnitrophota bacterium | reverse complement strand
CTACCATCCTTGCAAAGAAGGCTCTTTATGGATTTTGTGTTCGGCGCAAAGCTAGCTGAACTAAGCGATAAATACGGCATGAGCCAGGTTACGGTAAGAGGCGAGATAGCCGACCTGCGCAGGCAGGCGAAGGCGCATATTATCGAAAAAGAACTCTCATTTATGGCCAAAGTGGAACGCGCAAGGCGGGAACTCGCGCCAAAACCAGCTAGGCCGGCCATAACCGTAAAAGGTTTCGGCGACCTTGCTGTTAACGGCCGCAGGATAGAGGCCGTGTCAGGAGCAAGTATATAGCGATGATACGAAGATCAATCTCAGTAATGCTATTAATTTCATTCATATGCACCCAGGTAGGCTGGGCTTGCCAGTATATAGCGATGATACGAAGATCAATCTCAGTAATGCTATTAATTTCATTCATATGCACCCAGGTAGGCTGGGCTTGCCCTGAGCTTAGTCGAAGGGCGCAGCCTGATTTGTTAAGGCCGGTGGCAACCGCAGAAAGGCGCAGCGTATCCGGGGAAAATATAAAACCCTTTACCATAGAACAAGCCCGAAGACTTTTCGAAAAATGCAACTGGAAAGTTCCTCTTGTGAAAAAGGAACTCAACGCGATGGATTTTTACACGAAAAGTCTTTCTACGCTGGATATTTTTGAGCGGGCAGGCCTCATTGAAGCGTTCAGGGAGCAGTTCATAAAACAGATAAATGAATACGGGAGGACGCGTTCGGAGACCGGCCGGTTCTTTAATGTGCATGAAAGAACGATAGGTGCGTGGTTGGATGACCCAAGGCTTATACCCGAACCAAAAAAATTGGCCAAGACGCAGGCCGCGCAGCTTTTTAAAGAACATGGCTGGAATGTCCCTGCCGTAATATTGGAATTACAGAAAAAAGGTTTTCGGCAGTCTCATGTTAAAGGAGATGGGTTTCTTGAGGTTTTTGAACGCGCGGGCGTGATGGAGGCGTTTAAAAATAAGTTTATCGCGGAAGCGAAGAAATGTGCCAGGTCCCCCTTAAGCATTGCGCAATTTTTTGGAGTTATTCCCGGAACGGCAAGACAGTGGTTGGAAGACCCGCGTCTTTTGCCTAGGCCTGTAAAGGTAAGCGCCAAAGCCGCAGCCGACATTTTTAAAGAGAAAAAGTGGCATCTGAACGATGCGGCTAATGAGCTTATTCATATGGGCGTACCGCAAACCAGGCGCGGCGATTTCATGGGCGTATTTGCAGAGGTCAACGCCGTAGGCGCATTGCGGGAAAAATTCATTGAGGCCGGGGAACGGTACCTATAGGGAAAATAGCCGCAATGCTAAGTGACCCCAGGTTGGCCTTGCCGGAAAGGCGCCTGTCAAGAGAGACCGCCGAGCGTATTTTCAAAAACGCCAAATGGAAGCCTATCAACGCCTATTCGGAATTGCGGTCACGCGGCTTCTGGAAATCCAGCCGGCATGGCGAAACATTCCTGGATGTATTTGAGCGCGCGGACGTCCTTGAAGTTTTCAGGGAAAAGTTCCTGCAAAAGGTAAAAGAATACGACGGCGCCTATTATAAACTTGCGGCTTTTTTCAGAGTGCATGAGTCCGGCGTAACAGATTTTTTTAACGACCCCAGGATATTCCCGAAAACGGATCTGACCGAACGCGCGATATCAGACATTTTTGATAAATGCGGCTGGCGCGTAAAAGAAGCTGCGAAAGAATTCCTCGCAATCGGCGTTAAGAAGAAAAAGGGAGATGATTTCGTGGATATATTTATCCACGCAAAGGCTATTGGCATATTCAGGAAGGCGTTCCTTAAGAAGGCCAATAGCTGCAACTGGTCGGCTGTTGAGCTTGCAAAATATTTTGGCCTCAGCAATGATGAGTTTTTTTCCCTTTTAAAGGATAAAAGGCTCGCATTGCCGGAACGCTTGATCCCGCAGCAGGAGCTGCTTCGTATATTTGAAGCGAATAACTGGAAGCTGAAGAAGACGGCGAATGCGCTGATCAATATGGGCGTAATAAAGCCCGGCTCAAACAGCGATCTCGCGGTCCTTAAAAATGCCAATGCGTTTCAAATATTCGATGAAAAATTTTCCGAAAAGATGATGGAATTTAAGGGAGATCTCCGGAAAGTAGGTAAATTTTTTGGATTAAAGCCATATATGGCGGGTTACTTCCTAAGAAACGCCATCGTAGTGCCGAGGTTCAGCAAATTAACAAATGAAGAGGCGTCGGAAATTTTTGAAAAGTGCAACTGGCGTGTAGATAAAGCGGCAAAAGAGTTTTCCGGCAGGTGCGGTTTTTTCCTGGGAGGCACTTCTTATGTAGATATTTTTGAAAAGGCCGGCGCACTTCAAGCGTTCAAAAGTAAATTTATTAAGATGAGACACCAGTATCCGGGGAAAACCACCAAAATGGCCGGACTTTTTGGGACCCGCAAACGCACTGTCCAGGGATGGCTGGCCGACCCGCGGTTATCAGCGAAGACAGACAAGACCCCAAGAAAAAACTTCGAAGAGATACTGGAAAGGCATGGCTGGGACATTGACGCTGCGTTCGCGGACCTGTCGGAATACGGCTGGGGCGTAAATGTTTTTATTCTGCTCGACAATTCCGGATGCGCCGATCTTTTATACGGCAAATTAGGGTCGTTGTATAAAGAGACGAACTATAATCTGCCGCAACTTATCGAGAAACTGCATCCAAGGTTATTTTCTGCGGGAGTGGCCATGCGCATTAACCGCCAGGCTACGCAATACTTCAAAAGTTTCCGGCGCAGTCTTCTTACCGGGAAACAGAAAAACGTTAAAGGCGTGCCTGTAACAGATAAGCAGATCAGGGCCGTATTCATGAAGCATAACGGCGATATAAAGAAAAGCTGCGATGAGCTAGCGTCGGCCTATGGCACAACCGGATACTCGGATCAGTTAAAATTACTTGAGCAGATATTTGCCGCGCACATATTGAAGGATGAGTTCATAGAGGCCTATTGTGAAACCCGCGGAGATAAAAAGGCGATCGCCGCAAAATTCGGCGTGGATGAAGCGACGATCGATGAATTAAAAGCGAGACTTACGCCACAGGATCGCAGTCTTAAGGCAGCGCTGGAAAAGAATAATTGGAAGATCCGAAAGACTTTGGATAGGTCAGGCTACAGGCTTGGCCTGACCCCGATCGATGAATTCTTTGCCCGGTACGGACTATACGAAGAATTCCGTCTTAAAACCGCAGAGCTATTCTGCGGGGAAGCCGGGTTTAGCCTTGAAAAATTGGCGCAGCTTTTGAATATCGAAAGGGGAAGGCTTTACCCCGCTTTGAAAAGAATGGATCTGTGGGCCCTTATCCCGGGCATTATAAACCGCAAAACAGGTGTAGATATGTCCGCACAGGGCCTGACCGCGTACTGCGCTAAAAAGTCATGGAATATCCCCGGTATTATTGAAGGCCTCGGAATCCGTTATTCCAAAAGATCGGCTATAGGTTTATATCTTTTCGACAAATTGGGTATGAATGACATCCTGAAGGCGGAGATAAGAAAAGCCCTGGTTACCAACCAAGGCGTTATCGATAAAACAGCTGAATATTTCAATATTAGCGAACAGACAATAATCAACTGGATAAAGATTTTCGGACTTAAGAAAGAATTAAAGCGGATCATAAAAGGAAAGCGCCGCCAGCGCAGCCTGAACCCGCAGGAGGAGGAGCTCAAGCGCATTGTGGATAGCGGCGACGTAGAGAAGATGGCCAGGATCTGCGGCAGGCCCGAAAGGGCGTTCGCGCTATTGTCAGCCAT
The DNA here is from genome assembly GCA_026387595.1 of Candidatus Omnitrophota bacterium. GTDB lineage: Bacteria > Omnitrophota > Gorgyraeia > JABMQH01 > JABMQH01 > JAPLLL01. The sequence continues at coordinate 9 of JAPLLL010000019.1, read as the reverse complement.
ACACGGAGC
>JAPLLL010000111.1 GCA_026387595.1 Candidatus Omnitrophota bacterium | reverse complement strand
TGGCCATTCGCATTTTTTACAACTGTAAATTCCTCTATATTTATCCTTGCCTCTCTCAGATGGACTGTACCGCCTATCATTGCGCCGAGGTCATAATCAACGTAAATCTCGGGCGCATTCAGCATTGTCTTATCCGGAAAACCTTTGGGGTTATACAGCATCAAACCCTTTATGCCAACCTTGGTGCTTAAAATGCCAAGGTTAAAACTTTTCATGCTAAGAGGGAGCCCAGTTACGGCCTGAACGCCTTTCTCAACGGCCGTCTTTATGATCATATCCTTTCCTACGGCCAGCGCTACCAATACCGCAATAATTACAACGAGCATTAAAACAGGATTCTTCATATCCCCTCCTTTGTTTTAAGCTTAACAATATCTATCTTTTATCAGGGAATAAACCGGATAACCCTTGAGCTTATCTCTTCCTTTTAGTGGAAGAAGCTCTATTATAAACGCAAGGCCCGCGACCTCCCCACCTGCTTTTTTAATCAGTTTGATCACCGCCTGCGCGGTGCCGCCGGTCGCAAGAAGATCGTCCACTATCAGTACCCTTGCGCCTTTTTTAAAAGCGTCCTGGTGGATCTCGAGCGTGTCGGTGCCATATTCAAGGTCATATGTAACGCTGTACTTAAGATACGGCAATTTGCCTTTTTTGCGCACCGGGATTATGCCGATGCCTAATTTGTACGCAACGACAGAACCGACAATAAAACCTCTTGCTTCAATACTGACGATCGCGTCAATTTTTTTGGTTTTGAATTTTTTGACAATGCTGTCCACGACAACCCGGAATTTCTCGCCGTTCTTAAGCAGCGTTGTTATGTCCTTAAATATAATTCCTTTTTTGGGAAAATCCGGTATGTCTATTACGAATTTTTTAAGTTGTTGCGTCGGCATCTTCCGCTCCTTGCTATTCTTTCTTCGACCTTCGCTTCCTGCGCCAGCATGATGCTGCGCAGCTTTTTCATCGCGACAAGTTCTATCTGTCTCACCCGCTCCCTTGTAATGCCAAAGGACTTCGCGGTTTCGTTAAGCGTACGGGGCGTACCGTCTTTGAGCCCGAACCGAAGCGTCAGTATCTTGCGCTCGCGCGGGGACATTTTATCCAGCAATTCCTTGATCTTTTCTTGCTGCAGATAATCCGTCAGGTTGTCCCATGCCGTCTCGATCTTATCGTCTTCGATCAGCTCCATGAATTCCGTGGATCCTTCTTCGCCCACAGGGGCATTAAGCGAGGAGATCTTTGCCACTATCTGGTTGAGCTCCTGCACCTTCTTTATGGACAGGCCCATCTTTTTGGCTATCTCGCCCAGCTTGGGCTTCCTGTTTAATTTCTCGATAAAACCTTCAGAGACCTTGCGGAACTTCATCAAAAGCTCAAGCATGTATATCGGCACGCGGATGGTCTTGCCCTGGTTCGCAATGGCCCTTGTGATGTACTGTTTTATCCACCAGGCGGCATAGGTAGAGAACCTGTAGCCTTTCTTGGGGTTAAATTTAGTAACAGCCTTCATAAGGCCCAGGTTGCCTTCCTCTATGAGGTCCATGATCGGCACGCCCAGGTAGCTGTACCGCTTGGCGATATTTATAACAAGCCGCAGATTCGCCTTGATCATCCTCTGGCGCGCCTTTTTATCGCCCTTTTTGATGCGGTTGGCAAGGGTTATCTCTTCCTCCGCGGTCAAAAGCGGCGTTAGCTTTATTTCCTTTAAATATAGTTTTATCGCTTCCATTATTTACTTTGCCTTCTTTTCTGCCTGCTGGCAGGCCTGCCTACCGGCAGGTCTTTTAGGACGGCCTGGGCTGCTGCAAGCCTTGCAATAGGCACCCTGAAAGGCGAGCAGCTCACATAATCCATCCCTACGTTATGACAAAACTCAACCGAACGCGGGTCCCCCCCGTGTTCTCCGCATATGCCGACTTCAAGGTTCTTGCGCGTTTTTCTTCCGCGTTCGATACCGATCTTTATCAGCTCTCCTATGCCCTCCTGGTCAATGGTCTGGAACGGGTCCTCGGGTAGTATGCCTTTCTTTATGTAGTCAGGCAGAAAGGCGCCGATATCGTCGCGCGAGAAACCAAATCCCATCTGTGTCATGTCGTTAGTGCCGTATGAAAAAAATTCCGCGGCCGCCGCGAGTTTTCCCGCAACAAGCGATGCCCTCGGGATCTCTATCATGGTGCCGAACATTGTCTTTATCTTCTTTATGCCGTACTTTGCCAGCACCTCTTCGTATACTTTTTTAACAAGCTCCAGCTGGTTATACAGCTCTTTTACATCGCAGACAACGGGGATCATTATTTCCGGATAGGGGGCCTTACCCTCTTTAATAAGCTCTGCTGCGGATTCATATACGGCGCGGATCTGCATTTCGCTTACTTCCGGATATGTAACGCCCAGCCGCACACCCCTGTGGCCCATCATCGGGTTTGATTCATGAAGCGCTTCAGCGCGTTCGGAAAGCTCTTCGAGCGTGATGTTCAGGTCCTTTGCCAGCTCTTTGAGCTTTTCCTCATCACGCGGGACAAATTCATGGAGCGGCGGATCCAGGAGGCGTATCACAACAGGAAATCCATCCATTGCCTCAAGCGTTCCCTTTATATCTTTTTTCACATACGGAAAAAGCTCCAAAAGCGCCTTTCTGCGCTCTGCTTCGGTCTTGGATACGATCATCTTGCGCAGCCTGAACAATGGTTCTTCCGAACCCTTGCCGTAGAACATGTGTTCTGTCCTGAACAGGCCTATGCCTTCCGCGCCGAAAAGCCTGGCGCGCCTGGCGTCTTCCGGTGTGTCGGCGTTGGTGCGAATACCGAGCCTTTTTATCGAGTCACAAACCCTAAGGAACGCGTCCAATATTTCGTTTTCCTCGGCAGCATCCATCATGGGCAGCTTACCTTCATATACGTTCCCCTTAGTGCCGTTTAAAGTAAGCCAGTCGCCTTCTTTAAACGTCTTTCCGTCCGCGATCATTTCCTTTTTTTCCGCTTCTATGCGCAGGCCTCCGCAGCCGACAATACAGCATTTACCCCAACCGCGCGCAACAAGGGCCGCATGCGACGTCATCCCGCCGCGGGCAGTAAGTATTGCTTGTGCGGCCCGCATGCCTTCCACGTCCTCAGGATTTGTTTCCTCGCGGGCCAGGATAACCTGCTTGCCCTGTCTTGCCCATTCAACCGCATCAACAGCGGAAAACACTATTTGGCCTGTCGCGCCTCCCGGTCCCGCAGGCAGCCCTTTGGCAAGAGGTTTTCTTACCGCTTCAGCCTTCGGGTCAATGACCGGATGCAGCAATTCATCAAGCTGCGCAGGCGTTACGCGCACGACAGCGTCTGCCTTTGTAATAAACTTTTCCTTAAGCATGTCAACCGCCATTCTTACCGCGGCAGGGCCGTTTCGTTTGCCGATGCGGCACTGGAGCATGAACAAGCGGCCTTTTTCAATGGTAAATTCGATATCCTGCATATCGCGGTAGTGATCTTCAAGCCGGTTTTGGTAGCTGAATAGTTCCTTATAGATCTTCGGCATTGTCTGTTCCAGGGTAACAAGCGCTTTATTGTGCTCGGATTTCGAATACTCGTTTATAGGCGCGGGCGTGCGGATACCCGCGACAACATCTTCGCCCTGGGCATTGATAAGATACTCACCGTAAAAATCATTTTCGCCGTTCCCAGGGTTGCGCGTAAACGCGACACCGGTCGCGGAATCATCGCCCAGGTTGCCGAATACCATGGTTTGCACCGTAACCGCCGTGCCCCATTCGTCCGGTATATTCTCTATCCGGCGGTAACTTATGGCGCGCTTCCCGTTCCAGGACGCGAACACCGCCCCTATGCCGCCCCACAGCTGCTGGGTATGGTCATCGGGAAATTCTTTTTTTAATACCTCTTTTATCCTGGCCTTAAAAAGGCCGCAGAGCTTTTTTAAGTCCTGCCCCGTCAGGTCAGTATCGTTTTTATAACCTTTTTCTTTTTTCATGCCGGCCATTATCTTTTCAAGCTGCTTGCGGATACCGGCATCGTCCGCCTCAGGTTCTATGCCCTGGGCCTTTTCCATTACCACGTCGGAATACATCATGATAAGACGACGGTATGCGTCGTAGACAAACCGCTCGCTTTTGTTACTCTGTTTTATAAGGCCGGGAATGGTCTTTTCCGTCAGTCCGACGTTCAACACGGTTTCCATCATGCCCGGCATTGAGCGCCGCGCGCCTGAACGCACGGATACAAGAAGCGGATTGGCCGCGTCGCCAAACCGTCTCCCCATCAGTTTTTCTATTTTTTCCATGGCCGCCTGAACCTCTTCCTTGAGGCCCTTCGGGTAGGCCTTTCTGTTCTTGTAATAATAAGTGCATACCTCGGTAGTTATGGTAAATCCCGGCGGTACCGGTAGCTTCAAATTTTTATGACCCGCCATTTCTGCAAGGTTGGCGCCTTTGCCCCCAAGCAGATTCTTCATCCCCTCATTTCCGTCGGCCTTTCCCCCGCCGAAAGAGTAAACAAACTTCTTTGCCATTAGTTTCAAAATCCCCCTTCCTTTAATTTGCCGTCCAGGTATTCTTTTAACTTATCAACGCCGACCCTGTCCTGCTGCATGGTATCCCTGTCCCGGACAGTGACCTTTTTATCGGACAAGGATTCTACGTCAACGGTGACGCAGAACGGCGTTCCTGTCTCATCCTGCCTGCGGTACAGCCTGCCGATAGAGGCGGTGTCGTCGTATACCGCCTTAAACGACTTTCCGAAACCCTGTTTTATCTTAAGCGCCATCTCAACTATCTCGGGCCTGTTCTTAAGCAGCGGCAGCACTGCCACTTTTATAGGCGCAAGCGCCTTATGCAGCCCCAGCACCACCCGTTTATCGTTCCTTACCATTTCTTCCCTGTATGAATCAACCAAAAACGCAAGCACTGCCCTGTCCACGCCGCCCGAAGGCTCGATAACATACGGCACGAATCTTTCTTTTGTTGCTTCGTCAAAATAAGACAGGTCCTTTCCGCTTGAGGCCGCATGCTGCTTTAAGTCAAAATCAGTCCTGTTTGCTATGCCTTCAAGTTCTGACCAGCCCATCGGAAAAAGATATTCTATGTCCGTGCATGCCTTTGCGTAATGGGCCAATTCGTCTTTTGCATGGGGCCTTAATTTAAGGTTCTCTTTCTTAATGCCCAGGCTTATATACCAGTCAAACCTGTCCTGTATCCATTTTTTATACCATTCTTCGTCAGTGCCTGGTTTGACGAAATATTCGATCTCCATCTGCTCGAATTCGCGCGAACGGAACGTAAAATTCCCAGTCGTGACCTCGTTGCGGAACGCCTTTCCGGTCTGGGCAATGCCGAACGGAAGCTTGCGCCGCGAAGTCGTCAGCACATTCTCAAAATTCACGAATATGCCCTGGGCGGTCTCGGGCCTTAAATAGATCGAACTGGCCGTATCCTCCAGGGATCCGACCTGCGTCTTGAACATCAGGTTGAATTTTCTCGGCTCGGTAAGCTCTCCGCCGCAATCAGGGCATTTCTTCTCTTTAAGGTGGTCCAGCCGGAAACGTTTTTTGCAGCCCTTGCAATCCACCATAAGGTCCGCAAATCCGTCAACATGGCCTGAGGCAACCCATACCGAAGGGTGCATCAGTATGGCGGCGTCCAGGCCTTCCATGTCGTTTCTCTCATAGACCACGCTGCGCCACCAGGCCTCTTTCACATTGCGCTTTAACTCAACTCCGAGCGGTCCGTAATCCCATGTGCTCTCCAAGCCTCCGTAGACCTCGCTTGACTGAAATATGAACCCGCGCCTCTTGCACAACGAAACCAGTTTTTCCATTTCCATATTAGGCAAGCACCTTTTCCATGAATTCCAGTGATTTTGGTTTTAAATGCAGGTGATAATCCATGAACCTGCGCAGAATATTTTCAACCTGCTTACCGACCTCCTGGGAAACTTTTATGCGCGAAACAAACTCCCAGTCAGATCGGTTTACATGGTCCATAAAATTTAGGGTTCCTATGGCCACGGGGATAACTCCTCTTTCTTTTGCGGCGCATGCGCCGCACATGACTCCGCCGTTCTTCAGGCTGAATAACGCCTTGCTGCCCAGGGGCTGGCTGCAGCCGATACAGGACCTAAGCTGCGGCATAAGGCCCAAAAGCGACAGCAGACGTATCTCAAAGACACGCGCCGTCCGTCTGGGGCTTGCGTTTTCGCAGAGCATCTTCAGGCTGTTTACCAGGAGATCGAACATGGCTTCGTTCTTCTCCGACACGGCGGTAAGCGAATTTATAAGTTCGATAAAATAACTGGCATAAGAGGTGCGCTCAAGGCTTTCCCGTATCGTAGCAAAAAAATCCTTCAATTCGCACTGGGAAACCGTATAGATCTCCTTATCCTTCCTTTCGTAAAACACCACCTCGTTTAAGCTGAAGACCTGCGGGCTGAAACCATATTGGCCCTTCTGGCCCCTTATGCCTTTCATCACGCCGTAAATCTTGCCGGAGGTTTTTGTATAAAAGGTAAGAAAAAGGCTCGTCTCCCGTAAGTCCTGTTTCTTTAATAAAACCGCGTCGGTTTTTTGTATCATGTGCGGCTCATCTGAAAAGCTGGAATATGAACGCTGTGGCCAGGATACCCAGGGCAGCGCCCGCTATTATTTCCCACAAATTGTGCACCTTCTGCGTCCATCTGCTCCTTGCGACCAAAACCGCCATCGCAAGGCTTAATATAATTATCAAAGGGTTTGAAGTGGAAAACAGGATGATGGTCCACATAGCAAATGAAAACGCTGTATGGCCGCTGGGCAGTCCCCCTTTCAACGGCGTCCCTTTGTGCAGTAGCACTTTTACAAATATTACGAATGCGCAGACTATTATGAGCGCAATAACCGTTATGTGAACCGGCGAATCCTTCATCCGGTTAAACCCGTTTATCAGGGAAAATCTGAGGTGGCGCATGAACAATAAATACCCGGATATGACAGCGCCTATCGCGACAACAAGCACTGCGCCGGCTGAGACATCCTTTATCACGCGCGCAAGGGGATGGAACGTATCGCTGATCAGGTCTATTGTATGCTCGATCGTAGTATTGATCATCTCCGCAAAAAGCACCATGGTAATAGTGGTCGCGAGGCAGATAAGTTCGATCCGTGAAAAATCAGTTACAAGGCCCAGGATAAATATCAATGTGCCGAACATAAAATGAATACGCATGTTCCGCTGCGTCTTTAAGACATAGATAAATCCTTCTACTGCGCAATTAAAGCTCTCTACGAATTTGACCGGCATACCTGTCCTAGTATAAATGCCTGACGTTTTTCCATCAGCGCCTTTTCTTTTTTACCTTCGTCATCATAACCAAGTAAATGAAGGATCCCGTGGATTATATACAGAAATATCTCTTTATCAGACGTAGTTTTAAACTGCCTGGCGTTATATCTTGCCGTGTCCGCTGATATTGCTATCTCGCCGAGAAGGCCTTTGCCCTTTGACCCGAAAGCAATGACATCTGTCGGCCTGTTCCTTCCCAGGAACCGGCTGTTGAGTTTTGTGATATCTTTATCATCGGTTATCAACAGGTTCACTGCGGCGCCAGACGGCGCGCCTTCGATCTCAAGCGCTGCCTGCGCTGCCTGTACAAGCAGCGTCTTCGGCCCGACCGCAAGGCCTTCCTTGATCATTACGTTTATTTTGTACCCGGGCCGTTTCACTTTGCTCTGCCGTTTTTTACCGCGGCGGCGTAGGCCTTTATTATTTCCTGCACGAGTTCGTGCCGCACCACATCATCGCCTGAAAAATATACGAACTTGATCCCTTTTATCTCTTTTAAGAGCGTTGCCACCTGGACAAGGCCGGATTCCTTCCCGGCAGGAAGGTCGCTCTGTGTAAGGTCGCCTGTGATCACGGCCTTGGAGTCAAAACCGATCCTTGTAAGGAACATCTTCATCTGCTCCGGCGTTGAGTTCTGCGCCTCATCCAGGATTATGAAGGAATCATTAAGCGTCCTGCCGCGCATGTACGCAAGCGGAACCACCTCGATTATACCTCTCTCAATATATTCCTCAACCTTGCCGATCTCTACCATATCGTAAAGCGCGTCATATAACGGCCTTAAATACGGGGAGACCTTTTCATAAAGATCACCCGGCAGGTACCCCAGGCTTTCCCCTGCCTCAACCGCGGGCCGCGTAAGTATTATCCTGCTGACGATCTGTTTTTTCAGCGCGTTTACGGCCATTGCCATGGCAAGATATGTCTTTCCCGTGCCGGCAGGGCCTATGCCGAAGACAATATCATGGTGCCGTATCGCATCCAGGTATTCCTTCTGTTTCTTACTCTTCGGCGTTATGTACTGCCTTTTGGAAGAGACATCTATCTTGTCAAGGTAGATATCGTGCAGGTCCTCCTGTTTGTTCATGCCTATGGCCTTTATGGCGTAGAGGATCTCATGCCGCTTTACCGCGCCGCCATTGCGTATGATTATAAGAAGCTCCTCAAATACCCTGGCGGCCTTCTCGGTCTCTTCGGCGTCTCCGATAAGGGTTATCTCGTCGCCCCTTGATACTATTTTTATGCCAAAGCCTTTTTCAACAAGGTCCAGATTCTCGTCATGCCTTCCGAAAAGGGCCCTGGCCTCTGCCTGGCTTTCGAGCCTTACGTGCTTTTCCATCTATATTATTTTATCTTTTCTGTTTTTTGAGAAATCGTGCCCGCATTCCCGGTTGCGCCATTGTCTTCCTTTGGCGCAGGTTTTTCAACCACTTCTTTTTTTACAGAGGTCTTTACTTCCTGGTAAGTCGGAAGCTCTACGTCAACTGCGATTATTTCACGCGAGCCCTCTACTTTGTGCGGGGCCGGCACCGGGCCGTAGATAACACCCTGGTTTCCTGCTACCTCTACATCAACCCTTTCTATTGATTCCTTTTTAACGCTTACGCTTGTGCAACCCGCCGCCGCAATTACAAAACTTAAGGCGACTAACATCACTAAACTCTTATTCATGTTTCGCTCTCCTCTCAATTTCTATCGTTTATTCAATTTTATACCTAATTCGCGTAATTGTTTTTCCGCAACAGGGCTTGGCGCATCCGTCATGGGACAGATACCCTTCTGGGTCTTCGGAAAAGCTATGACGTCCCGGATGCTTTCGCTGTTCGTAAAGATCGCCATCAGCCTGTCTATACCGAACGCGATACCGCCGTGGGGCGGCGCGCCGAACCTGAACGCCTCCAGCAAAAATCCGAACCGTTCTTTTGCCTCCTCGCTCTTGATCCCGATAAGCTCGAATATCTTCTCCTGCATCCGGCTGTCGTGTATCCTTATGCTGCCGCTTGCGATCTCTGAGCCGTTTATTACCAGGTCGTACGCATTCGCCCTTATCTGATCCAGGGGTTTTTTAAATTCCTCCAGGCTATTGGGCCGTGGCGATGTAAACGGGTGGTGCTCCATATCCCAGCGCTTTTCCTCGTCGTTGTACCGGAAAAGCGGGAAATCCACGACCCATAAAAACGAAAGCGGCTCCTTTGCCTTGTCTTTTCGTATATCGGGCTTATCGCTGTTGTAATTTTTCATTGCCTCGTCATACGACATCCGCTTGAAAGGCGTGGGGATATCGATCCCGAGTGTTTCTTTTACTATATGCTTCATCAGGCCTTCCGTAAGTTTAAAGATATCCTCTTCATCTATAAACGACATCTCTACGTCCAGCTGGGTAAACTCAGGCTGCCTGTCCGCCCTCAGGTCCTCGTCCCTGAAGCATTTTGCGATCTGGTAATATTTCTCAAAACCCGATACCATCAGGATCTGCTTGAAAAGCTGGGGGGACTGCGGTAATGCGTAAAACTCGCCTTGAGCCAGCCTGCTCGGGACCAGGAAATCTCTTGCGCCTTCCGGCGTACTTTTCGTAAGTATCGGCGTTTCAAACTCTATAAAACCCTGGCTGTTCATGTAGTTTCTCATGGCGGAATAAAGCCTGCTGCGCAGCCTGAAATTCTTCTGCAGGCTCGGACGCCTCAGGTCAAGATACCGGTATTTGAGCCTTACCTCTTCCTGAACCCCGCCTTCATCATTTATCTCAAAGGGCGGGGTCTCGGACGGATTCAATATTATCAGGTCCTCGGCGGCGATCTCGATAACGCCGGTCGGGATATTGTTATTGATCGTGCCTTCCGGCCTTTTGCCGACAGTGCCGCTTACGCGCACAACATATTCAGACCTTAATTCGCCTGCCTGTTTATGCGCCTCGGCATTCACTTTAGGATGAAATACGACCTGGGTAAGGCCTTCCCTGTCCCTGATATCGATGAATATCAGCTTGCCGTGATCGCGCCGGCTGTGCACCCAGCCGCAAAGCACGGCTTTTTTGCCGATATCTTTTTCGCTTAACTCACCACAAGTGTGTGTCCGCAGCATCTTTTAATTTAATCTCCTTTTGCTCTTTCGTGTCCATATCCCTTAGCACTGCTATATCCTTAGCGATCTCATCTTCTCCGATTATAAGGACCCTCTTTACCTTAAGCCGGTCTGCCAGCCTCATCTGGGATTTTAATGACTTGGCGCCAAAACAAGTCTCGCATAAAACGCCTTTACCCCTTAATTCCTTAAGGAGCTTGATCCCCAGCTTATCCGCTTCTTCGCCCAGAAGCGCCAAAAAAACCTCTATTCTGGTTTCCTGGGGTTTTATCCTGTCGGCTGCGGCTAACATCAGCCGGTCAAGCCCGACTGCAAAGCCGCACGCAGGCGTGGGTTCCCCGCCCAATTCCTGAATCAGGCCGTCATATCTGCCGCCCGCGGCAACTGCGTCCTGGCTGCCTAAGTTCTTGTGCGTTACCTCAAAAACTGTTCCCGTATAATAATCAAGACCCCGGACCAGGAAGGGCTCAACCCGGTATTTTATGCCCACCGCGGTAAGGCCTTCCCGGACTTTCTCAAAATGCATCCTGCATTCAGGGCAGAGGTGCTCCGCAACCTTGGGCGCGGCATGCAGTACTGCGCGGCACGTCTCGTTCTTACAGTCAAAGATCCTCAGGATGTTCTTATCGTATCGTTTTTTGCAATCTTCACAGAGCCTTTTTACATCAGCGGCCAAGGCCTCTTTTAATATCTGTTCAAAATGTTTTTTGTCTTTTTCGCAGCCAAGGCTGTTTATATTAAGTTCCGCGTCCTCAAGCGAGCACGCCTCGAAAAGCTTCATCATAACCGCAATAACATCCACGTCAGCCTGCGGGCTGTTAAACCCTATTGACTCAACGCCTATCTGATAAAATTGCCTGGACCTGCCGGCCTGCGGCCTTTCGCTCCTGAACATAGGACCGATATAAAAAAGTTTGCATATGGGCATTTTCATATCAAGGCCGTTCTCAAGATACGCCCTGACAACCGGCGCAGTGCCCTCGGGCCGGAGCGCGATATCCCGTTCGCCCCTGTCCTTAAAACTGAACATCTGTTTCTGGACTATCTCGGTTCCCTCTCCTATGCTGCGCGTAAAAAGCGCCGTTTCTTCCAGGATAGGCGTGCGTATCTCGGCATAGCCGAAATTAGCGAAAAGTTTCCGCGCGGCTTCTTCGGCATACCGCCATTTTCCTATATCGTAGGGTAATATATCCCGCATCCCTTTTAAGGCAGCTAATTTTTTTGTCATTTTACTTCACTTTCTTTTTCATTATAAGCCCGGACCTAAAGACCACGACTTTCCGGTCAGGCACTGCTACTTTTTGGCCCGTTTTCGGGTTCCTTCCCATCCTGCCTTTTCTGGTCTTTACCTTAAAAACCCCGAAGTTCCTTAGTTCAACGGTCTGGCCCTTGGACAGGCTTTCTATAATATGGTCAAGGGTGGCTTGTATTACAGACTTTATCTGCACCTGGGTGAGATTCGACAATCCCGACTTTTCAGCCACCTGAAGAACTATATCTTTTTTTGTCATAATAACCTCTCAATTTCTATCGTTTACATTCTGGAAATTGATCCCGAGGCCTCGTTATTTCACACACCCTGAGCCGAGGGATCCTAATGCCTTAAAAAAACCGAACCTGTGCCGGTCAGCGTCTCCACTTCCTGGATAAGTTCCAGAGAAGGATTTATGCAGAACTGCTTTCCTATCAGCATCTCGACCTTGCCGTTGTTCACCGAAGGAAAACTGATGTAGACCGGTATGCTCCCGCGGTAATGCCCGAGGATCTTTTTCAGGCTTTCAAATGTCTCTTTCTGCGCGCTGCCGTTATTTATGGATACAAGTATTGATTTGCTCAATTTATACGGCACCTCTTCAAGGTCGCTTGCGTCATCCGCAATGATCTTTGGCGAATCTTCCCTAAGGTTGATCCTGCCTTTTATATAAACAAACGCGTCTTTTTTTACAAATCGCGCTATCTTCTGATACGTGCTCGGGAAAAAAAGCACCTCTACTGTGCCTTCCAGGTCCTCCAGTGTAGTTATCGCCATTTTCTCGCCGGTCCTGCGCGTAACCGTGAATTTTACCTTTGTCAGGATCCCGCCTATGGCTACTTCATCCCCGTCCCGCTTATTGACCAGGTTCTTGGTGGCGCATGTTGAGAATTCCTTAAGCACTTTTTCAAGCCGCGCAAGCGGGTGTTTAGTTATATAAAAACCAAGCATTTCCTTTTCGTGCGCAAGGAGCTGGCCCTCGGGCCACTCCGGGATATCAGGCACATCCACGAACATGGAGGCCTTAAACGTCCCTTCGGATTCGTCAGCAGGCGTATCAAAAAATGAATACTGGCCGCCTTGCCGGTCCTTATGGAAATTCGACGCCGCCTCAAGCAATTTGTCCGCGACGCTGAAAAGCGCCGCCCTTTTATTGCCGAATCTGTCAAAGGCCCCGCATTTAATAAGGCTCTCTATGACTTTTTTGTTTGCGAGCCTTGTATCAATATGCTTAAAAAAATCGAACAGGGATTTAAAGCCGCCCGTATCTTTCTGCCTTGCCTCTATTATCGAATCTATTGTGCCCTGACCCACGTTTTTCACGGCCGAAAGCCCGAACCTTATCACGCCTTTTTTATCAGAGGCGTCTATTACCGTAAACTTTGAAAAACTCTCCTGGATATCGGGCGGCAGGATATCAATGCCCATCTTTTCCGCTTCCGAGATATATTCCACGATCTTATCCATGTTGTCTTTTTCGCTGGTCAGAAGCGCCGTCATGAACTCAACCGGGAAGTTCGCTTTCAGGTAAGCTGTCCGGTATGAGATCATGGCGTACGCAGTCGAGTGGGATTTATTGAATCCATATCCGGCGAAATGTTCTATGAGGTCAAAGGTTTTTTCCGCTATTTTCTTCTCGACCCCGTTTTTAGCCGCCCCGTTTATAAAGTGCTCCCGCGCATCCTGCATTATCTCGGGCGTTTTCTTGGACATGGCCCTGCGCAGATTATCCGCTTGGGACAGGCTGAAGCCTGCCAGTTCGCTTGCGATACGCATTACCTGCTCCTGGTAGACTATGATGCCGTATGTTTCTTTAAGGATCGGTTCCAGTTTCGGGTGGTCGTAGCGTATCTGCACCTTTTTGTGCTTCCTGTTTATAAAATCGTCGGTCATGCCGCTGCCGATCGGGCCCGGCCTGAAAAGCGCAAGTATGGCTATTATATCCTCAAATTTGCTCGGTTTTAGTTTTTTTAAAAGCTCGCGCATGCCTGAGCTTTCCAGCTGAAACACGCCCATTGTTTCAGCGGCGCAGAAAAGCCTGAAAGCTTTCGAGTCATCGATCGGTATTCTGTTTATATCTATGCCGAGCCCTTTGGTCCGTTTTATTATTTTCAGCGTTTCATAGATCACGGTAAGCGTTCTTAATCCGAGAAAATCCATCTTAAGGAGGCCCACTTTTTCAAGCGAGCCCATGGGTAGGCCTGTTGTTATCTGATTGTCGCTTGTCTTAAAAAGCGGCACGTGTTCTATAAGCGGCTTTTCGCTGATGACAACGCCCGCCGCATGCGTAGAGGCGTGCCTGGTCAGGCCCTCAAGCACCCGTGAGGTATTTATCAGCTGCGTAACGCGCGGATCGCTTTTATATAGCGCCATGAGCTCGGGTTCCTGTTCAAGCGCGTGGTCAAGCGTGATATCAAGATCGTTCGGAACAAGTTTTGCTATCCTGTCCGCATCCGCATACGGAAAACCCATTACCCTGGCAACATCCCGGATAACGGCCTTTGCGTGCATGGTACCGAATGTTATTATCTGGGCAACGTTGTCTTTTGAATATTTCTGAACGACATAATCGATGACCTCGCCTCTGCGCTCATAACAGAAGTCGATATCGATATCAGGCATGCTTACACGCTCAAGATTAAGGAATCTTTCAAACAACAGGTCATATTTAAGCGGATCTATATCAGTAATGCCTAAGGCAAAACTAACGATGCTGCCCGCGGCGCTTCCCCTTCCCGGGCCCACGGAAATCTCTTTTGATTTAGCATATCTGACAAAGTCCCAGGCGATGAGAAAATAGCTCGTGTAACCGGATGTACTTATGGCCTTCAGTTCGTAATCCAGCCGCTTTTTGATCGTGTCGTTTATCTCGCCGTACCTGTTCTTAAGGCCCTCGTCGCAGAGCTCCTTAAGGTAATCCTGCCGTGTCTTTCCGTCCGGAGGCTGGAAACGCGGCAAATGCGTCTTTTTAAAATCCAGCTCCAGGTTACATTTTTCAGCGATCTCAATGGTATTTTTCAGCGCCTCCGGGCAATGCGAGAATGCGTTGCTCATCTCCTGCGGGGATTTAAAATAAAACTCATCGGTCGCAAATCTCATACGGCCCGGGTCATCAAGCGTTGTCTGTGTCTGTATGCAAAGGAGCGCTTCATGCGCCCTTGCGTCCTCTTTCCTGAGGTAATGGATGTCCCCGGTCGCTATCAGCGGGATATTCATTTTTTTCGAAAAATCAATAAGGCAGGTATTCACCATATTCTGCTCGGGGATACCGTTGTCCATTATTTCAAAATAAAAATTCCCCTTGCCGAATATATCAAGATATTCCGCGGCCACGGCCTGCATTTGTTCGGTCCGGCCGCGTTCTATCAGATACGGTATCTCGCCCTTAAGGCAGGCAGAAGAGGCTATCAGGCCTTTGGAATATTTCCTCAGGATCTCCTTATCCACGCGCGGCCTGTAATAAAAACCTTCGAGGTACCCGAGGCTCACCAGTCTGATAAGGTTTTTGTAGCCTATCTCATCCTTGGCCAGAAGGATCAGGTGGAATGCTGCCTCCTGTATGCCCTGGGCTAATTTCTCAAACCTGGATTGGGGCGCGACATAGACCTCACAGCCTATTATAGGCTTTATGCCGTGCTCCATTGCCCGCTGGTAAAACTCGATCGAACCGAACATGTTGCCATGATCAGTAATGGCAAGGGCCGGGAGCTTGTTGTTAGCCGCCGTTTTCAGGAGTGCGTCTATAAGACATGCCCCGTCCAAAAGGCTGTACTGGGTATGGACGTGCAGGTGAGCGAAATTTGCGTGCATTATCCTTTGCCCATTCCGACTCTCGAGGCTATCAGGCCTTTGGAATATTTCCTCAGGATCTCCTTATCCACGCGCGGCCTGTAATAAAAACCTTCGAGGTACCCGAGGCTCACCAGTCTGATCAGGTTTTTGGCGCCTACGTTGCCCATGGATGTCATAACGGCGCCCATCAGGTTCTGGGAGCCATCGTCAAGTTTTGCCGGGCCGAACAATATCTCTTCAAGCGAACCTGTCGTACCCACGCGTATCCTGGTGCCCCTGGGCAGGTTCGGATGCGGCGTTGCCATGCCCCAGTGGTAACCTTTTCCCGGCGCCTCTTTGGACCTTGCGAATGCGGACCCTATCATTACCGCATCCGCCCCGCAGGCAAGCGCCTTGCAAACATCCCCGCCTTTTGACATACCGCCGTCCGTAATAACAGGGATGTATTTTTTGGTCTTCTTGAAAAATTTGTCCCTTGCCGCTGCGCAGTCGACAGTAGCCGTGACCTGCGGAACGCCGATGCCAAGGACCCCTCTTGTCGTGCACGCGGCGCCCGGCCCTATCCCTACTAAAAGGGCGCTGCATCCCGTGCCCAAAAGGTCCAGCGCAACCTCATGTGTTACGCAGTTCCCCACTATCACGGGAATCTTCATTGATTTGCACAAATTTTTTATATCCAAGGTTTTATATTCCGTTGAAATATGCTTTACGGTGGAAACCGTGGACTGCACGATAAATATGTCGCAGCCCGCTTCCTGGGCTATCGCGCCGAAACGCTGGGCGCGCTGCGGTATCGCGCTTACGATCGCGTCAACGCCCGCCTTCTTTATCTCTTCTATCCGCCTGGATATAAGTTTTTCCTGGATCGGTTTCATATAAATAGACTGGACAAGCTCTGTTGCCTTATCGGGCGTTGCGCTTGCGATCTGCTCCAGCACCTCTGCGGGATTTTCATACCGCGTCTGTACGCCTTCCAGGTTCATGACCGCGATTCCGCCGAGTTTTCCCATGGCTATGGCGAATCTTACATCAACTACCCCGTCCATAGCAGCTGCCATAATAGGCGCCTTATACTTCTTCTTGCCGATACTCCATGATGCGTCCACCTCATTAGGGTTTATTGTAACTCTTCCCGGCACAAGGGCTATCTCGTCAAAACCGTAACAGCGCCGCGCCGTTCTTTCTATGCCTATATATTCTCCCACGATTTTTTCCTCGCTTTCCTATTCTGAAAAACCGTCCCGACCCCGCCCTCTGGCGGGGAAGGGATGCGCTTCAATAATTATGTATATATTATAATCATATGAAGGGCAATGTCAATACATTCGTGCACCGAATTTTTGCTCGCAGGCACTTCAGTATTGATACTGAAGGAGCTCCGTGTGGTTGGAAGTGGCTCCGAATGTATCAATGAAAAAGGGGTTGCTTTTTTAAGCAACCCCTTTTCAAATCAAGGACTTGTGGCTTTTTTTAGTAGCCCATGTCCCCGTATCCGCCTCCCCCATGGGGCATTGGCGGCATGGCTTCTTTCTTTTCCGGTATCTCGCAGATCAACGCCTCAGTAGTCAACAGAAGAGCCGCAATGCTGGCTGCGTTCTGAAGGGCGGTCCTTGTGACCTTGGTCGGGTCAATAACACCCGCCTGGATCATGTCGGTATACTGTCCCTTTTCTGCATCATAGCCTACGTTAAATTTCTCTTCCTTTACCTTCTGGACAACCACAGAGGCCTCAAGCCCTGCATTCTCGGCTATCTGCCTTATGGGTTCCTCAAGGGCGCGCTTTACTATGTCAACGCCGATCGCCTCATCGCCCTTAAGCTTAAGATCGTTCAATTTCTCAATGCATCTTAAGAGCACGACACCGCCGCCGGGAACAATACCTTCCTCAACCGCTGCCCTTGTGGCGTGGAGCGCATCTTCAACGCGCGCTTTTTTCTCTTTCATCTCGGTCTCTGTTGCCGCGCCGACGTTTATTACCGCAACGCCGCCTGCAAGCTTTGCGAGCCTCTCCTGCAGTTTTTCCTTATCGTAATCAGAGTCCGTATCTTCGATCTGCTTTTTTATCTGGGCGATCCTTCCGTTAATATCAGAAGTCTTTCCGGCGCCTTCCACTATAGTGGTATTTTCCTTATCTATCGTGACCCTTTTGGCGCGGCCCAGTTCCTCGATCTTTACGTTCTCAAGCTTGATACCGAGGTCTTCCGTGATCGCCTTGCCGCCTGTAAGCGTGGCGATATCCTCAAGCATCGCCTTTCTCCTATCGCCGTAACCCGGCGCCTTTACGGCGCAGCAGGCAAGCGTGCCGCGCAGCTTGTTCACTACAAGCGTTGCAAGTGCCTCGCCCTCAAGTTCTTCCGCGATCAAAAGTATAGGCTTTCCTGTTTTCGCTATCTTCTCCAGAACGGGCAGAAGGTCCTTCATGTTTGAGATCTTTTTCTCATGGATGAGTATATACGGATTTTCCAGGACAGCCTGCATCCTTTCCGCATCCGTAACAAAATACGGGGATAGATAGCCCTGGTCGAACTGCATGCCCTCTACGACCTCTAATGTCGTCGCGGTGGACTTTGCCTCTTCAACCGTGATAACTCCGTCTTTCCCCACCTTTTCCATGGCCTCTGCGATCTGCTCTCCGATACTGGCATCATTGTTCGCCGCGATAGCAGCTACCTGAAAGATCTCTTTCTTGTCCTTAATAGGTTTTGAAACCTTTTTTAATTCCTCTGTGATCCGCTCAACCGCTTTTTCGATCCCGCGCTTTAATGCCATCGGGTTTGAGCCGGCAGTTACGTTTTTCAGGCCCTCTCTGAAAATGGCCTCTGCAAGGATGGTCGCCGTGGTGGTTCCATCCCCCGCATTATCCGAGGTCTTTGATGCGACCTCTTTGACCATCTCCGCGCCCATATTTTCATACGGGTCCTTTAATTCAACTTCTTTTGCAACGGTAACGCCGTCCTTTGTAATGGTCGGCGCACCGAACTTTTTCTCAAGGACAACATTGCGTCCCTTGGGGCCCAGGGTCACCTTTACCGCTCTGGCGAGCTGCTCAACGCCACGCAGTATAGCGCGCCTTGCCTCCTCTTCATACAATAACTGTTTTGCCACTTTATTTCCCTCCTTCGATTTTCCCTAATTTTACTTAATCTGAAAATCGTCCC
>JAPLLL010000102.1:10782-11675 GCA_026387595.1 Candidatus Omnitrophota bacterium | reverse complement strand
TAAGATATTTTACGCCCAGCTCTCCGCATGCCTTTACTATCTTTCTTACGGATTCCGCGCCTTTCCTATGGCCCATGATGCGCGGCAGGCCGTGCAGCCTTGCCCACCTGCCGTTTCCGTCCATGATTATGGCTATATGAGTAGGGGTATTATTTTTATCCGGCATATTTCCTGCTCAAAATAAAAAACGATTACAGAGATTGAAAATTAGATTACGGCGATTAAGCTATCTCCGTAATCTCTTCTAAAATCTCCGTAATCTCTGTTTATTGCTTCTTCCTACTTTACCTTAGCTTCGTACCTTACCGGCTTGGGCGATCCTATTACCCCTTTATTACCGCCTGTTTCTTTCTCCTTGAATACCTTCGGGATAATAACAACTTCCACGCGCCTGTTCTTCTGCCTGCCTTCCGCCGTATCGTTTGATGCTACAGGCCTGTACTCGCCGTACCCTATCGCTGAAAGTTTTTTGGGGTTCAATTTTCCGTTGTCCACCAGGTAATGAAGTACGCTTGTCGCCCTTGCGGTTGAAAGTTCCCAGTTTGATTTCCATCCGGAATGTTTTATCGGTTCGTTGTCGGTATGGCCTTCAACGCCTATCTCTCTGTCGGATACCTTGTCCTTTATAACCTTTGCGACCTTATCCAGCATCGGATATGCTTCCTGTTTTATATTCGCCTTGCCGGAATCATAAAGCACTTCCGCGACAAACGTGATGACCAGGCCACGTTCCGCCATCTCAAGCTTGACCTCTTTATCGTCGATCTCGGTCTTAAGGCGTTTTTCCAAAATATCCATCGCCTCCTGAAGCTCCTGGCGTTCCTGCTCTCTTAATTTCTGTAACTGGTCAACCTGGCTTGAGAGTTCGCCTATCTTCGCCTTGTCCGACGGCC
>JAPLLL010000102.1:0-10765 GCA_026387595.1 Candidatus Omnitrophota bacterium | reverse complement strand
CTTCGCCTTGTCCGACGGCCTGCCGGAATATAGGTTGACTGCGCAGCCTGTCGCTACGAACGCTAAGATTATTGCCATTGCCAAAAACTTTTTGTTCATCTTCCCCTCCGATTTTTTGAATTTTCAGAATTTTCCATACTTAAAATTCATCCCGAGGCCTCATTATTTCGCATTCCCTGGGCCGAGGGACTTCATTTAATATAGCACTATTTGCTTTCTTAGTCAATCCTCTTTATTAATTGATCCCGTTTTGAACCGGTTGAGACCATCGAAACATGCGCACCGAGTAATTTTTCGAGCCTGTTTATGTATTTTCTGGCGTTTAGCGGAAGGCCGCTTAATTTTTTTACGCGGGTGGTATCCTCGAGCCAGCCGTCATGGGTTTCATATACCGGTTCGCAGCCTTCAACAACCGTTGAATTGGTCGGGAAATCCTTATAGAGCTTTCCGTTAAATTTGTAACCGACAGCAATCTTTATCTTATCCAGGTCGTCCAGCACGTCAAGCTTTGTCACGACAAGCTCATCTATGCCGTTTACCATGACCGAATACCTGCCCAATACCGCGTCAAACCAGCCGCACCTGCGCGGCCTGCCTGTGGTTGCGCCGTATTCTTTCCCTTTCTTGCGGATCTTTTCCATGAGGGGAGCTTCAAACTCGGTCGGGAACGGGCCCTCTCCGACCCGCGTCGTATACGCCTTTACAACCCCTATTACCTTATCGATCCTGCTGGGGCCGACGCCTGTGCCGGTGCATGCCCCGCCTGCAGTCGCGTTGCTGGAGGTAACATAAGGATATGTCCCGTGGTCTATGTCCAGGAGCGTGCCCTGCGCCCCTTCGAATAAGACGCGTTTCTTCTTTGCTATGGCATTATTTATCAAAAAGGTCGTATTTGTTACATATTTTTTTATTTCCCTGCCGTATTCCAGATATTCCTTGTATATGCCGTCAAACGAGAAGCCTTCAAATTTGTATATTGCGGCAAGGGATTTATTTTTTTCTTCGATATTTGATTGAAGTTTTTCTTTGAGCGCCTTCGGGTCAAGCAGATCCTGCACCCGTATGCCGCACCTGGAAACCTTGTCCGCATAGCAGGGCCCTATACCGCGCTTGGTGGTGCCGATCTTGCCTTTTTTGGATTCCCTGAGCGAATCCATTGTCTGGTGATAGGGAAATATCACGTGGGCCTGCTCGCTTACGAATACCTTGCCGGATGCCTCTATACCCTTTGATCTGAGCATCGCTATCTCACTGAGGAGCGCCTTGGGATCAACAACCACGCCGTTTCCTATGACGCAGATGGCTTTTTTATGCAGGACACCCGAAGGGATAAGGTGGAATATGAACTCTTCGCTGACGATCACAACTGTGTGGCCGGCATTATTGCCGCCCTGATACCTTACTACATAATCGGCATCCTTGGAAAGGATATCGATTATCTTACCCTTTCCTTCATCGCCCCACTGCGCGCCTACTATTACGGTATTAGACATAGCGGCCTATTCTTTTTTATTCACTTTCTTTTTTAATCCCGATTCTTTCTTTTGCTGCTGTGTCTTAACATTTGGCTGTTCTGTTTCGGCGGCTGCGCCCGAAGCGCCGCCTCCTGCACCAGCATAAGACGGGATGGCCGGAGGGGGCTTTGGAATCTGACGGATCATGGGCCTGGCAGGTACCGCGGGCGGGCGCGGAGGCATCTTAACTCCCATGGGTGTTTTAACCGGTTGGGGAGGTAATGCTGGCGGTTTTACAACCCCGGCAGACCTGCCTCCGCCTCTTCCGCCGCCTCTTCCGCCTGCTGCAACCGCACCGGTTGCGCCGGCATTTTCAGATCCCTTTTCCTGGGTTTCTTTCTTACCTTTAAAGAACTTGCCCATAAATCCTTTTTGCTCTTCTGCCATACACGGTTTTAAAATAACGAGTGTGAAAAATACGGCACAAAGTAAACAAAGTGTCTTTTTCATATAAGTGTCTCCTTCTCGGTGAAGATGGGCTTTTTCTTCACGGCGACATCGTGAATATTTTTTTGGCTATATCGGGGTATTTCGCCACAAACCGCAGTTCTTCGTTCGTAAGCGGCTTTTGCGTATGTACGTTCGCGTACCGCACAAGCTCAAGCACCTTGGCCGCCTGTTTTTCGTTCTTGAATTTTATCTCAAGTTTGTCGTAGACATTACGGAAACCCTTTATACCGCTGTATTCGCCGGTCGTGATATGCCTGCCTGTTTCAATTATCTCGGGCTCGCCCCTTCCCAGCTCTTCATAATCATACAGCTCGTAGTTGCGCCTGTCTTTCAATGCCCCATCGGCGTGTATCCCCGACTCGTGGGCAAACGCGTTTGCGCCGACGCCGGGCTGGTTTATGGGTATGGGCACGTTGAAAGCGTATGAGGCGTATTTGGCTATCCTCCATGCATGGTTAAGTTTGAGGCGCTCATCCAGGATATATTTACCGCTCATCCCGCTTGAGTATTTTATAGCAAGGATCACGCTTACAAGGTCCGCGTTGCCTGCCCGCTCGCCCATGCCGTTCACGGTTGTGTTTATGTAGGCATCCTGGCCCGCGTCAATAGCGGCCTTTGCGCCGGCAATGCTGCACGCAACAACCATGCCGAGGTCGTTGTGGCAATGAAGCTCTATAGGAAGGCCCACCTTGTGCGCGATTATCCTTACCCTTTCATAGATAGTGAACGGCGAATCATAGCCGAGGGTATCGCAGTACCTCAGCCTGTCAGCGCCCGCCTGTTTTGCGGCCGTTGCAAAACGCACTAAATAGTCAAGCCTTGAACGGGAAGCGTCCTCTGCGTTAACGCCGATACTTTCGGCGCCGAGCTTTCTTGCCTTGTGCACGGCCTCTGTCATCTCCTTTATTACGCCCTCGTGGTCCAGCTTGCCCTTAAATTTATTCACTATCATCTGGTCGGAGGTTGAAATGGACAGGTTCAGGTGCTTTATCTTCGGGACCTTGGAAAAGGTAGTTTCCACATCCCCGACCGTGGCCCGTATCCATCCCTCAAGCCGTATCGGGGATAAAACGCCTTTCTCGGCAAGTTCAAGATTGGCGTTAAGGTAATTCGTCTCGTGCCGCGTGACCGGAAAACCGAACTCGGACTGGAACACGCCCATATCATTAAGGTACATGTTAACCATGGTCTTCTGCAGTTTGGCAAGGCATATCCTGGAAGTCTGCACGCCGTCCCTGTTCGTCACATCTATGAGGTATATCTTATTTTCCTTCTTTTTCTTTTTATTCGCCATCGTCTTGGACCCTTTCTATAATTTCACGAGCTTTATGTCGTATATGTTCTCGGCCTTCTTTATCTGTTCCAGAACTTCTTTCGGCACAACGCTGTCCACGTTCAGGACTGATACGGCCTTCCCGCCTTCTTTTTCCCTGCCGAAACTCATTCCGGCAATGTTTATCTTATTTCTGCCCATAAGCATGCCGATCTGGCCGATAATGCCGGGGACATCCTTATTTGAGATAACCAGCATATACCCGCTCGGCACGGCTTCTACGTAAAAATTCCCGATCTTTACTATGCGCGGTTCGGTCTTTGTAAAAAGCGTTCCGTCCACGCTGAGTTTCCCCTTATCTGTTTCCACCTCTACGCTTATAAGGTTCGCGAAATTTTCTATCTCGGATGTCTTTGATTCCGAGATCTTGATCCCGCGTTCGCGCGCGATCATCGGCGCGTTTACAAAATTCACCGTCTCCTGCAATATCGGCGTAAGCATGCCCTTCAGGACCGCAATGGTCAGCCCTGAAGTGTCATAATTCACTATGTCGCCGACGTATTTTATCTTTACTTCCTTGGTGTGCCCTTCGGCCAATTGCGCCGATAACGACCCTAATTTTTCCGCGAGGCTGATATACGGCTGCAGCGTCTTTAAGAGTTCCTTGTCCACGCATGGTAAATTAACGGCGTTGCGGATGCACCTGTTAAGAAGCACGTCGAGCACGATCTCGGCTATATCTATTGACACGTTTACCTGCGCCTCTTCGGTCGAAGCGCCCAGGTGCGGCGTCGCGACCACGTTATCCATCTTGGCAAGCGTAAAATCCTTTGGCGGCTCCGATACAAATACGTCCAATGCCGCACCCGCGACTTTGCCCATTTCAATGGCTTTCGTCAGGGCCTTTTCATCAATGATCCCGCCGCGCGCGCAGTTAATGAGGCGCACGCCGTTCTTCATTTGCTTAAACTGTTCGTCCGATATCATGCCTTTGGTCTCGGCTGTCATGGGCGTATGGACCGTAATATAATCCGAAGACTTCAAAATGCCCTGGAGGTCCGTGAGCTCTATGCCGATCTGTTTGGCTTTATCCGCCGAGAGAAACGGATCGTATGCCAAGACCTTCATCTGGAAGCTGAGCGCGCGTTTTGCAACCTCCGTGCCGATGCGGCCCATACCTACAATACCGAGTGTCTTACCGTACAATTCGACTCCCATAAAACGTTTGCGGTCCCATTCTCCGTTCTTTATTGAGCGGTCCGCTTTCGGGATGTTTCTTGAAAGCGAAAGCATCATCGCCATGGTATGTTCCGCGGTGGAGATCGTGTTTCCGGCCGGCGCGTTCAGGACTATTATGCCCTTCTTGCTTGCCGCCTCAACATCTACGTTGTCAAGGCCCACGCCTGCCCTGCCGATAACGCGCAGTTTGTCCGCGGCCTCGATCACATCCTTGGTGACCTTTGTGGCGCTTCTTACGATAAGCGCGTCATAGTTCTTTATCTCCTGCTTAAGCTGATCCGGGGTAAGTTTTGTCTTGGAGTCTACCTTGATGTCCTTTTCGCTCTCAAGTATCTTTATCCCTTCCGGCGACAACGGGTCGCTTACCAATACCTTTATCATCTCTTGCCTGTCCCCTTTCTATTCCAAAAATACCTTCTGCGCGGCCTTTACGCCCGCGCCCAGTTCAAATTTATATCCCATCTTACTTAAGACCGTCTCAAGGCAGGAAATCGCTACGATTATATCGAACTGATTCATATAACCCATGCTGGCGATCCTGAAGACCTTGCCTTTCAGCTGTGCCTGGCCGCCCGCGATACCGACGCCGTATTCATCGCGCATGGTCTTTACGAGTTTTTCGCCGTCGATGCCCTGCGGTACCTCTACCGCCGTAACAGCGTCGCTTGAGGCTGTTGGGCTGTAAAGTTTGAGTCCCAAGGCTTTAGCGGCTTCCCGGCAGGCCTTTGCCATCTTTTTATGGCGGTTTATTATCCCTTCAAGCGTTTCCTGTTTCAATATTTTAAGTGCTTCATTCAGGCCTATCACGAGTGTAATTGCCGGCGTCCAAGGCGTATCCGTTTTAGCCACTGCTTTTTTCGCGGCCTTAAGGTCGAAATAATATTTCGGGCATTTTGACTGCTCAACAAGTTTCCACGCCTTCTGGCTTACGGCTATGAAGGCAAGCCCCGGCGGTATCATGAGGCCCTTCTGCGAGCCGGATATAACCGCGTCTATGCCCCATTCATCCATCCTGCACTCAACAGCGCCTAAACCGCTTATAGCGTCCACGACCAGAACAGCGTCTGTCTTTTTTGTGACTTCGGCTATTGCCTTTATATCGGTAATAACACCGGTTGAGGTCTCGCATAATGTTGTAAATACCGCTTTCGCCTTTGTCTTTGCGAGCGTATCCGCTATTACTTTCGGGTCAACAGCCTTGCCCCATTCAACATTTATGATCACGGTTTCAACGCCGTATGCCTGACAAAGTTCGGTCCATCTTTCTCCGAATTTACCGCCCTGGACCGTTATTGCTTTATCTTTAGGGGACAGCAGGTTGCTCACCGCGCTTTCCATAGCGCCTGTACCCGAGCTGGTCAATATCATCACGTCTTCCCTTGTCTGGAATATATACTTAAGATTTTCCTCCACCTCCTGCAGGATCTTCTGGAATTGCGGTGTCCTGTGGTGGATTATCGGTTTCGCCATAGCCAGCAAGACCTCCGGCGGGACAGGCGTTGGCCCGGGAGTCATCAAAAAATTCTTAATCATTATTTCTGTCTCTCCTTTCCATGCAACCATTTGTTGTGGTTGCTACTCAGTGTAATTACTACCACTCCTACGGGGACAGTTTTTATTTCTTCTTTATACTGACAACCACCTCGTCTACAATACCGTATGCCTTGGCTTCTTCCGCGCTCATGAAATAATCCCTGTCCGTATCTTTCTGTATCTTCTCCAAGGGCTGGCCGGTATGTTTGGCAAGGATCTCGTTCAGTTTTTCCTTGAGCCGTATTATTTCTTTTGCCTGTATGTTTATATCGGACGCGGCGCCCTGCACCCCGCCCCACGGCTGGTGTATCATAATGCGGGCATGCGGAAGCGCGTGCCTTTTGCCTTTGGCGCCTGCCGCCAGAAGGAGCGCGGCCAGGCTCGCTGCCTGGCCAAGACAATAGGTATTTACGTCGGGCTTTATAAATTGCATAGTATCGTATATCGCAAGACCGCTTGTGACGGAACCGCCCGGCGAATTTATATATACATTCACATCCTTGTCAGGATCTTCCATCTGCAGGAACAAAAGCTGGGCGATTATGATATTCGCGACATTATCGTCCACCGGCGTACCGATAAAAACGATTCGGTCCTTTAACAACCTTGAATATATATCGTATGCGCGCTCAAACCCTCTTGAGGTCTGCTCGACCACCATCGGAACCAATACGCTCATATTGCCCTCCTCAATTTCTATTGTTTACATTCCGGAAATTGATCCACAGCCCTTGGGTTTTCCATGCAGGGCGAGGGACCCTATTCTTCAACTTTTGCTTCTTTTATCAGAAAATCCAGCACTTTTTTATTTATAATATCCGTGCGCAAACCGTGCAACAGATCGTTATCCTCATAGTATTTCTCAACCTTTTCCTTGGATTGGCGCGAACGGCCGGCTATCTCTTCTAAGACCGCGTCTACTTCTTCGTCTGAAGCGCTTATCTTTTCCTTGTCGGCGATCTCATTCAGCACGAACATCGTTTTTACCTGCTTTGAGGCGAGCGGCCTGTATTTTTCAATAAGTTCTTTCTCTTTGCCCTTTATGTCGTCTTCTTTCAGGCCCTGTTTGAGCAGTCTCTTTTTTTCGTCCTCAACAAGGTGCTCCACCTGGCTGTTTATTATTGAACTCGGGACCTCAAAATCCGGATTTGCGGAAAGCAGTTTCTCGATAAGCTGGTTCTCCAGGCCATCCCTCGCCTGCATAGCTGCCTGGCCCTCAAGCATCTTGCGTACGCTTTCCCGCAGTTCTGCTAACGTATTATACCCTAAATCTTTTGCGAATTCATCATCAATATTGGGAAGCTGTTTTTCTTTTACTTCTTTTACGTTGATCCTAAAAACCGCTTTTTTGCCGGCGCATCCCTTGATAGGGAAATCAGGCGGAAGCTGGGTCTCTATTTCTTTCTGGTCGCCGGCGTTCGCCCCGGCCAGGCCTGCGGACAAGCCGGGTACATAGCTTTTTTCCTCGACAGGCATCCAGATGTTCTCGCGTTTTTTCGCTATGGGCTTGCCTTCAACAAGGATCTCGGAATCGCATACTATGTAGTCCCCTATTTTTACGGAGCGGCCTTCGGATGTCTTGAACCGGGCATTTGCGTCCCTCAGCGAATTTATCGACTTTTCAACATCCTCATCTTTTATTTCAGCCCTTTTCTTTTTGGCCTGGAGACCTTTATAGTTCTTAAGTTCCAGCTTGGGCCTTGTATTGAATTCCACCTTAAAGAAAAGGGTATTTGCCTCATCCAGTTTTACGTCATTTACTTCCGGATATCCCAGCGGCATGAAGCCCGACTCCTCAAGTGCCTGGCGGTAGGAATGCGCGATAAGGTCCTCGACCACCTCTTTTGTCGCGCGCTCGCTGTAATGCTTCTCTAAAAGATCCCGGGGCGCCTTGCCCGCCCTGAACCCGGGGACAGCGGCTACCTTCTGGATCTTTTCATAAAATTCATTGATATGTTTCTTGAATTCAGCCGGCGACACTTCTATCTCGATCGACTTGCGGCATTCCTCTATATGCTTTACTTTCTTCTTCATAATATTATTTTACGCCGGCACTATAAGGCCGTAATTGCCGTCCTCCCTTTTATATATGACATTGATCTCTTCCGTATCAGAATTCCGGAATACCAGAAAATTATCCTTAAAAAGGTCCAGCTCAAGGCACGCCTCGTCTACGGACATGGGTTTGGTCGGGAACAACCTTTCTATCACTTTTTTCTTCCTGTCTTTTGGCAAAAGCGGCTCAATTAATTTTTGCACGGCGCGCTTTCCCTTATGCTCCTTTATACGCTCCCTTAATTTTAGAAGCTGTTTGTGCAGGCTGTTGACTGCCGCGTCTATGGATGCGTACATGTCCCTGCTTTCCTCTCTTGAAGTAAGTTTAAAATCCTTCAGGAATAGCGTGATCTCCGCCATATGCCTGAATTTCTGCACTTCCAGCATCACATGGGCTTCTATTATCTTATCCGTATATTTTTCAAACTTAAAAAGTTTTGAGTCCGCGTATTTTTTGATCGGCTCAGTTACGTCAAAATGCCTTCCCACTACTGTGATTTGCATATGCTCTCCTTAATTGTACGTTCGCCCTACATCCTGAATTTTTCGCCTAAATATATCTTCCTTGCTTCCGGGTTGTTAGTGAGTTCCTGCGCGCCGCCGGAAATAAGTATGCGGCCGTCCGCCATGATATACGAGCGGTCCGTGACCGCCAGCGTCTCCCTTACATTATGGTCGGTTAAAAGTATACCGAGCCCTTTTTTCTTAAGGTAGCTTATGATCTGCTGACATTCGAATACCGCGATAGGGTCTATGCCCGAGAACGGCTCATCCAGCAATATGAACAGAGGATTGGTAACCAGCGCCCTTGTTATTTCAAGCCGGCGCCGTTCGCCGCCGGACAGCGTATACGCCTTGCTCTTTGCAAGGTGGGATATCTTAAGCTCGGCAAGCAGCCCTTCAAGCCGTTCCTGCCGTTCCCGCGTGGAGATGTTAAGCGTTTCCAGGATCGCCATTATGTTCTCTTCCACGGTAAGCTTCCTGAAAACGGACGGCTCCTGCGCGAGGTATCCTATGCCGTTTTGCGCGCGCCGGTGCATCGGGAAATCCGTCACGTCCTGATTATCGAATATTATCTGGCCCTCGTCCGGCCGTATAATGCCTGTCACCATGTAAAAGGTAGTGGTCTTTCCCGCGCCGTTGGGGCCCAGCAGGCCGACTATCTCGCCGCGGCGCACGTTTATGTTGACGCCGTTTACAACAGTCCTGTCGCCGTAGCGCTTAATTAAACCTTTTGTTTCCAGTAAATGCATTGTCCGCCTGGTCCGCCCTTTGTTTATCGATTGACGGGGTCTCCTTCGGGAATACCGAGATCCTGGGCTTGCCCACGAGCCGTATCCTGCCGTCGCTTACTGTGTATATCGCCCTGCCTGAGTTGGTGATGTTTCCGTCCCGCTTGATAACAACGTTTCCTATTGCCACTGCCCTGGTGATCTTCCTTGTCTTGGGGTTAAACAGGATCTTCATGACATCGGATGTTATCTCGCACCTAGGGTCGGCTATCCTTACGTTTTTGTTCAGTATTGAGATATTATTTTTGTAGTTTACGACAAGCGGCCCGTCGCAGGTAATGACTGTGGGCGGATTATCCCGTATCTCTACGGTAATATCCTTCTTAAGTTCGACTTCTTTCAACGCGGGATTGCCGAGCGCGCCTTTTCCGATAGAAACCAGATTATCTTTTTCGATCCTGACCAGCGCGTTTGTCGAAACGCTCTCTGTTTTCTGGTTCCAGTCCAGGCTGTCAGTAGTGAGCCGCGCCCCGTCGGAAGACTTGCCTATGACATTTTTTTCGAGATGTACGTTTTTTGTAATCTTATCATAAACGCCTGTCCTTGCCTTGAGGGTAAGCGAGCCGTCTTTTCCGTAAGCCTTTGCGGTTATATAGTCCATTTTTATCACATTAGGCAGGACGTCCGCGGACAGGGCATTTAGTTCCCATTTTTTCTGGCCGTTGTCTCTGTGCCCCACAAGATTGAAGGAAAGTATCTTCTGCGCTATTGATTGGGCGGTGTTTTCGTCCGTTTCGCTCTCTGTTTTTACCCCTGGCCCGGGTTCGGCCTTTTCCTTTGCGCAACCGCTCTCAAAAAATATAACCGGCACCATGAGGCTAAGAAACAGGATAAGGCCGCATCTTGTCATAACGCCGCATATTATAGCATAATCATTTTATAGAGCAAATAAAAAACAGAAGGCGCGCGGTTAAACCCGCAGCGGCAGTATGACAAACGGTATCCCCTGCCTATACAGTCTCTTCTGCAGCGCGAACACGGTATAGTTATGCAGGAACCTTACAATGAACGAATCATTCGGGAAGATCAATTGCCCCCCGAAAAATACGGCATTGGGGAACCGCTGGAGGATCTCGGGGGCGATCCCCTCGATTTCCTTCACCACATCAACGCCGATGACGGAGATGGCCTCTGCGTAAAAGCCGTTCTTTTGCATAAACTTAACGTAGCGCTCGGTATCGGTTTTGATATTTTCTTCCAGGTGCTCGACTTCCTGCGCGCCTTTAAAATTTCCGGCATCCACTACGCCTACCTCGACGAAAACAAAATTCTTAAAGGCCTGGCCGAACAGCCTTGTGGTGCCGAAAAGGGTATGCAGTCCCACCCCGTTAAAACCGTTCACCATCAACACCGCGGTCTTTGCCTTCGGATCAAATGCAGGCAGCTGTCCCGTATAAGGCTTTCCGCCC
>JAPLLL010000104.1:11322-17678 GCA_026387595.1 Candidatus Omnitrophota bacterium | reverse complement strand
GAAGATTATCTATTTTTTTCCTCAGGTCCGGCTGTCCCACAAGGATCAGGGTCAAAAGAAACTTATCGTTCATTTGAAAATTTAAGAGCAGCCTGACTTCCTCAAACATATTTTCATTTTCCATGGCCTGCGCTTCGTCAATTATGACTACGATCTTTTTGTTCTCGTTCATGCTCTTGTATAATATCTCATTAAGGTGGTGGATAAGTTCCAGCTTGCTCCCTTTAGTAAAAACATTTTCGAGTTGATATATTATCTCCCTGAACAGGTCATGGGAAGAAAAAGACGGATTCACGATCAAGGCAACCTTATATTTCTCTTCGTTCTTCAATAATTCTTTTAATAGGGCCCTCGTAAGAACGGTTTTCCCGGAACCGTATTCTCCCGTAAGAAGCGCGGCCCCCTTGCTCTCCTCAATACAATAATACATCCGCATAAAGGCTTCTTCATGGTTGGCGGTCATATACAAAAACCGCGGGTCGGGAGTATTCTCAAACGGCTTTTCCTTGAATCCCCAATGTTTTAGATACATTTATTCAATATAGCCCCTTTTATATTTGTTGCATTGCGGCTGCTTCCCTCCGGCCTGACGGAGCCTAATTTCAATAAGGCCGATCTGATGCGCTGGCGGGGCGTTTTTCCCGCCAGATAAACCATAATGGTGGCGTCGCATTTCGAGGCAAGAGTCAGGCTATCTATGCTGGTAGATATGGACGGGCCGTCCAGGATAATATAATCAAAACGGGTCTTAAGTTCCGCTATAACCGAATTTGTTTCCGGAGAAATTATAAGCTCGCTTAGATCGGAAACAGGCGACCCTGCCGTAATGATCTTAAGCCTGTCCAGCCCCTTGAATTTTATAGCGGTTTCAAGGCCCAGCCCGCCCAAAAGCATATCCGTCAGGTCCCTTACGGCGGTGTCTGCGCCCACGCCTTTATTCAGCAAATCCGTAAAACCGGGCACCCTGGAAACCATTCCAAAAAGAGAGTGTATGGACGGGTTGGATAAATTGGCGTCTATCAACAAAACATTTTTCCCGGCCTTCGCCATGATCAATGCCAGATTAGACGCTATGGTAGACTTCCCTTCCCCGGGGATCGAACTTGTTAAAAAAATGGATTTCCCGCCGCTGGGCTGTCCCTCAAAAATATTTGAGTGCATATACGCATAAATAAGCCGGTAGGGCTCTATTATCCCGCTATCCCCTTCGCACCCCAATATCAGGCTGCTCTTTTTGCCTATCTTCATATCTTTTAGCAGGACCGGCTTGATATACGGCACTTCTCCTATAACCTGAAGGTTCGTATAGGCATATAATTCCTCTTGGGTTACAATGGAGGCATCCAAAAAAACGGCCACAAGAACAGACAGCAAACTTATCAGGATCGCCATCACGATTCCTATTAACAAAATCGTTCTTTTGCGCCACAAAATCTCGGAAGGGGTAGCCGCCGCCTGGGTATAAGAAACTATTGTCGCCGTTGCGCCGCTTTTTTTGGGCTCTTTTAAATCTTCTATCTTCTTTAAACTGGCCTCGTCCCATTTTTCCTTAAGGGCATTGTATATATTCTGGCTGTCCTTAAGTTCTCTTTCGAATTTGAGTTTTCCTGTGGATTCGCGGGGTATAGAGCTTATCTTTTCTTTTAATTCGCCTATTTCGGAATCTAATTTTACGACTTCAGGATAGGCGCTGGTATAGGTCTTCAAAAGATTTGCGCGTTGAAATTCCAGTTCTGCCAGCTGGGATTCAAAAGAAGACAATAGGCCTGAGGACTTTCCTTCTATTGCCTGCATCTCTTCCAGCCTGCGCTCGCAATCCTCCAGCCTTTTTTTCGCAGCCAGCATTTCCTCCCTTAGATTTTTCTTGTATTCATTCATTTCAACTTCTTTTTTCGCGATATCCTCTTCCTGCATTTTATTCAATTTGGAATTTACTTCATAGACATATAAATCCGTCAGTTTATTAAGGATCTTGGCGGTTTCTACGGACTTTTTACCGGTCGCCGAAATCTCCATAAGGCTTGAGGCGGGGTCTTTCTTGGCCGATATCTTTTGTTTTACTGAAGATATGGAGGCGGCAGGGTTTTCGGCATCCAACAGTTCCAACTCGCCCATTGCCTTGGCGACCATCTCCGTATCGGAAGGGTTTATGCCGAAAGTATCCCCTACTCTTATTTTTGTTTTTAATACATATTCCGGTTTTCTGACAGTAATGACAATCAGGGTCAGCAGGATTATGATCATAAATGGTACTATAAAAAACGCTTTCTTGCGTCCGATCTTAGAAGTATTGGTCCTTAATCCGTTAATTATGTTCATTTTATGCTTAATTCGAATTCGTGAGCCCTTCTCCGGGCTTCCACAAGCCTTTCCATTGGCTCTTATACTTCCAGGCGCCGGCCTCCCGTCTTTTCCAAGTATCGCCATAGTAGCTTTCGGCATAACCTAGAAGGGGCCCGATCGTATTATCCATGAAAACCTTAAAATCTGCTATAAAGGCCCGGGGTATGTATATGATATCGCCGGAGTAAATCAAAACATTCTCTTTCAGAATGCCTTTCTTCAAAATATTATTCGCATTAATGACTATGACCGTGGGCTGTTCGTCCGTATAAAGATTTCTGATAACGAATATCCTGTCCATGTTCGCGGTAGTGTCAAAGCCGCCGGCCAACGCAACGGCCTCCGTCACCCTTATGAGCGAAGCAAATCGGATAACGCCTTCGGAGCGCACCTCGCCCAGGACTATGGCTTTTTTGCCTCCGAATTCCAGCATGCTTACGGATACCTGCGGCACCTTTATATACACCTTTATCTTTTCAACAATATCCTGCCTTAATTCTTCTATTGTCCTGCCGACGGCAGGGACATCCCCTATAAGCGGAAAGGATATTTTACCGTCAGGTCTCACCACGACCTGCCTCTGCAGATTCTGTATCTGCCAAACAGAAATTTCAAGCACGT
The DNA here is from genome assembly GCA_026387595.1 of Candidatus Omnitrophota bacterium. Lineage (GTDB taxonomy): Bacteria > Omnitrophota > Gorgyraeia > JABMQH01 > JABMQH01 > JAPLLL01. Next base: position 14,714 of record JAPLLL010000104.1, on the reverse strand, counting down.
CGCCTATATCTATAAAATAATTATCCAACGCCCATTTGTCTTCCCCCAGTTCTAAAGCCGAAACAAACCGGGGCCGGGCCGTCGTATTTTTTTACTTCTTTAGTATTGGCGCAGCCTGAAAAACCAAACACTGTCAAGGCGGAAATCAGACAGACAAAAAAAATATATTTACTTTTTTTCGGCATAATAATCGTACTTATAATAATAGCTGCCCGGTGCGGTCTCGACTCCGTTCAAAACCACGCCAAGTATATTGCCTTTAACATTATTGACCAGAAGGGCGGTCCTGGAAGCGGCCCTCTTGGCGGTTTTGTTAGCGAAAAATACCAGGATGACCGCATCCGTCTTTGAGGCAAGTATCAGGCTGTCGCTTACCGCAAGAACGGGCGGGGCATCCAGGATAACCGTATCGCACTTAGCTTTCAGATAAGTTATTATTTTTTCAAGCCTATCCGATCCCAGGAGCTCATTTGGGTTAGGCGGGATCGGCCCGGAAGTTATTAGTCTTAATTTCTCTTCTTCCGTATCATTAATCGTAACGGTTTCCGGCGGTCCATTGTCGACTAAAAAATTAGTAAGCCCTTTTGAATTATCCAGGTTAAAATACCTGTGGAGCGTGGGCCTTCTCAAATCACAGTCTATCAAGATCACGTTCTTGCCGGCCTTTGCCATGGCCATGGCCAGATTGATCGAAACCGAAGATTTCCCTTCCTGCGGCGCGGGACTTGTTACAACAATAGTCTTTATGTTTTTGCCGGCCTGCAAAAATTCTATATTAACCCTCAGGTGTTTAAATGACTCGCTGATTATAGATTGCGGATGCCTTACGGTTATCAGCCCAAGTTCGCACTTCGCTCTTCTTTCATCAACAGCTTCTGCCGATTGCTCCGCGGGTATATATCCTTTATAAAGCGGGATGGAAGTTAAAACACTGAGGCCTAATATATCCTCTACATCTTCAATGCTCCGTACGCTGATATCGATACTTTCAACAACGAACGCGGCGGCGATGCCTCCCACTATTGATATTATAAAACCTATTAAAAGCCCGAATAATTTCCCGTGCAAAGGCTTGGTGGGCAGTTCCGGGGCCTTAAGAACTTTTAACGCCGGCACCCTTTCAACCTTTTCAACCACATCAAGCTGCTGAAGCTGGCTTATGAAACTATTATAAATACTCTTTTTCACATCAACATCTCTTAAGAGGCCGGAATATTCCACCATCTTTTCGCTAAGGCCTTCTTTTATAAGAGAGCGGAGTTTTTCTTCTTCGCGCTTCAGGTGGGCTACGGCTATCTCAAGGCTTTCTATCGCCCTGTCCAGCTCAACATCGATCTTTTTCTTTGCCTCCTCTACCTCGCCCTGGGCTTCTATGGCATCCGGGTGGACCTCGCTTTGGGTTAAGAGAAGCTTGGAAAGCGCCCTTTCTTTTTCATAAAGCTGGTCCCTTAACGTAAGATCCACAAGCCCTTCTTCTTTTTTGGATATAATACTGAGAGCGGTTATCTGGTCTTTCTGCCTGTGGCTTTTCACCTCTTCAAGAAACGCCTCCAGATTGATCCTCTGGGATTTCAATTGAAGATATTTATTATTTATGTCCGATTCGCCGGTTGTCGTCTCTTCTTTGCCCTCTTCCGTGACCTTTCCGACCTCAATTCCTTTTGCAATGATCTCATTATCGAGGACGAATTTTGTGAGTTTCCGCTCCGCCGCTTCCAGCTCTACGCGTTTTGCGGAAAGCTGGCTGGACAGGGAATCATAAGCGTCTTTTATTATTTTCTTTCTGTGTTCATTTGTTTCTTGTATATAGGCATCTATCAAAAATTTTACGACTAAAAACGCTTCTTGCGGATCGGGGCTGGTCGCCGAGATCTCGATAATGTTGCTTCTTATCTTCAGGTCAAACCTAAGCATCCTTATGATATCATCCTGGGAAATATCTCTTTTATACGCTTCGCTTTCATTCAGCAGGCTTATAACCCTATTGGCGATTATATTGCTTTGCATTAGTTCAAGTTCATTTTTTGCCTCATATTCCTCTTTGACAGCCCCCTCTTCCACGGTCTTCACCTGTATATTAGGAGAACCCACCACAACAACCGCTGTCGCTTTATATTTAAGCTGCATTAAAAAAAGCACATAAAGGACGGAAACCAGCAATATGGCTGCTGAGGATATCACCAGCACTATTCTTCGCCTGTAGAATATCTCCCAATAATCGCGAAGGGTATATTCAATTTCTTTTTCTAGGTTTTCGCCCCTGATCATATTTAGTCCGTAAGCTCCTTGGCCATTTCAACAAAATCAATTATTTTTTTTCTGTCCTCTTCCTTTATATCCATAAAAACAACCCCGGCCAGATATCCGGTTTTTAACTTTCCTCTTATCTTTTCGATCCTGACTACCTGCGCCGTCGCGTCCACGCATAACCCAAGCGGCACTATGTTTATCTTAAGCTCAAGTTTGGAGCCTATGGGTAAAAATTCTTTCGATTTAAGCAGCAGGCCCCCGCCGCTTATATTTCTTAGCGAGGTAACGCTTTCGCTATAGGACTCTCCTTTTTGAGAATACCTGTATTTTACAAGAAAATAGCATCCTTTTCTTTCGTAGCTGCGTTTTTCCGCGTTGGATCTTTTAAAGATTATCGCCATTTGGGTGCTTTAGTATATTTTTATACTCTAATATTCGTTTTATATCGCTCTCTGTAAAAACCCTGAAATTGTTTCTATCGCGAAGGACATCCTCCACTTTTTTATCCCTAAACCAATTGTAGAGAGTGGCCCTTGAAATACCGATCAACTTGAGGACTTCTTTTGTGCGGTATATTTTGGTATGTTGTAAATTCATTGTGCTATCAAGTATACTAATCTATATTAAACTATATCAAATGATGCTAACATATTACAAACCATAGTATACCTTATTTTTTGTATTTGTCAAGTCTGCCGGGTTGACTGGCCATTTTATGACGGTTTCAGGATCCCGCCGGACACTATCAGCTTTATACCGTCCTCAACCGACATGTCCAGGAACTTTACCTGGTTTTTCGGGACCATGATAAAGAATCCGCTCCATGGGCTGGGGGTTGTGCCGATGAGTATATGCACTAGTTCCTGGCCTGTCTTCTCCTGCGCTTCCCTGAAGCCCTCATTCGTCATAAAACCCACTGACCAGATCCCTTTTGAGGGGTATTCCACGAGGGCTACTTTTTTAAATGCTGCTTTTTCCTTTGAAAAAATAAAACCGATTATTTGTTTTATGGGAGGATATATCTGGCGGATCCAGGGAAGCCTTAAAAACCATCCCTCTATCGCAGGCAGCGCTCTTTTGCTCAATAGATGCGAGACAATAAACCCTATTACCAGGATCAGCAATATTCCTAAAACTATCCC
>JAPLLL010000104.1:0-11307 GCA_026387595.1 Candidatus Omnitrophota bacterium | reverse complement strand
AACTATCCCTATGCCCGGAACAGAAAAACCGAATGCTTTCTTCAAATAGCTGTTAACGATCACCCCTAACACGCCGTCAAGCAGCTTGAAAATAATAAGCAGAAGATAAAGGGTGAGAAAAAGCGGCAAAGTCGCGAGCAAGCCCGCGGCAAAATAATGTTTTAAACTTTTCATGAACGGCGCCTCCATTTCCATAACTCCATCGCCCACAACGGGAACGATGAAATAACGATTACAAATACCCAGTCAAGCAGTCCGAGCGGTTCGGTCTTAAATATCCTTTGAAGAAAGGGCACATAAACCGCTGCCATCTGCAGGACAAATGAGATGATAACCGCCGAGACCAGTTTTTTGTTAGTAAATATCCCTAATTTAAATAACGACTCTGTCATGCTCCTGCAGTTAAAGGAATGGAACAGCTGCGCGCATGAAAGGACGATGAACGCCGCTGTCCTTGCGCGGGCAATACCTTGTTTTTCTACGAACAAAACAAAGGTAAACGCGAATAAGCTGCAAAAGGCGATGAACGAGCCCTGCGCCAGCATCGATACCGCCCTCTGTCTTGTGAGCACCCCTTCCGTGGTTTTACGCGGAGGCCGGCGCATTATGTTCGGGTCAACAGGGTCCATGCCTAAAGCGAGCGCGGGCAGGCCGTCGGTCACAAGATTGACCCACAGGATCTGTATCGGAAGAAGCGGCACAGGCAGCCCTATTAAGGAAGAGACGAACATGACCAGGATCTCTCCGGCATTGCAGGAAAGAAGATAATGAATGAATTTCTTTATATTGTCATAAATGCCCCTGCCCTCTTCGACAGCCGAGACAATGGATGCAAAGTTGTCGTCGGTTATCACCATGTCCGAGACTTCCTTGGTAACGTCGGTACCGGTGATACCCATGGCAACGCCGATATCCGCCTCTTTGATGGCCGGGGCATCATTCACCCCGTCGCCGGTCATGGCCACGACTTCGCCGTACCTGCGCCAGGCGCGCACCACCCTTAATTTATGCTCGGGGGAAACCCGCGCGTATACGGATATTTTTCTGACTTCCTTATATAACTCTTCGTCGCTCAGCTTGTCCAGCTCCTCCCCGCTCAATGCCAGGGAATCATCGCTGAAAAACCCAAGCGCTCGCGCTATCGCAACCGCTGTGTTCTTATGGTCGCCTGTGATCATTACGGTCTTTATGCCGGCTGTGGCGCATTCCTGTATCGCCTTTTTTACTTCCTCGCGCGGCGGGTCTATCATCGCGATCAGCCCCGCAAAAATAAGCCCTGTTTCAACGGCCTTTGCGTCATACGGCTGTTTACTTTCATCAAGCGTCCTGTAAGCGACTGCCAATACCCGCATTGCCCGTGCCGCCAGCTCGTTATTAATTTTGCGGATATTTCCCCTGTCCTGGCCGGTCAATTCGCAGTCATTCAACAGCATATCCGGCGCGCCTTTGACAAACGCGAACCTCCCGCCTTTATGTTCGCGGATTATCGTCATCTTTTTGCGTTCTGAATCGAACGGTATTTCGTCTATAAATGTAAACTCTTTTTCCTGCGGTTCTTTCCAGATACCTGCCTTTGCCGCTGCTGTCAAAAGCGCGGCCTCTGTAGGATCGCCGATTATCCCGTATCCGGCGCCAACACTGACTAACTGCGCGCCGTTACAAAGGACCGACGCCTGCAGCGCCTTTTCTAATTCAGGGTATTGCCCTGCGTCGATCTGCTTTTCATCAAGTAAAAACTGCCCTTTGGGTTCGTATCCTATGCCGGTTACCTTAAATATCTTATTGCCGGCAAAGACCGCTTGCACCGTCATTTCGTTCTTCGTCAGGGTCCCGGTCTTATCCGAACAGATGACCGTGGCGCATCCAAGGGTTTCAACCGACGGGAGTTTCCTTATAATGGCGTGGCGCTTGACCATGCGCCGCACCCCTAATGCCAGGGCTATAGTCACTACCGCCGGCAGGCCTTCCGGGATCGCGGCGACAGCAAGGCTTACCGCGGTCAGGAAGACATCGATGATCTTGCCGCCGCGCAGCCATTCCAGTAAAAATACAAGGCCGACCAGCGCAAAACAAAGATATACGATCCACTTGCCGAATTCCTCTAATTTTTTCTGCAATGGTGTTGTTTCGCGGCTTATTTCCTGGATCATTCCGGCGATCTTGCCCAGTTCGGTAGCCATGCCCGTATTAACAACAACCGCTTTTGACTTTCCTGAAGCGACAAAAGTACCTGTATACGCCATGTTCGCCCTGTCAGCCAGGGGAACTTCCTTTTCTTCCAGGGCGCCGATGGTTTTCAGTACAGGCGTTGATTCGCCGGTAAGGCTTGCTTCCTGCACGCTGAAATTAGACGTAAGCCAGGCGAGCCTGCAGTCCGCCGGGATATGGTCGCCGGCTTCAAGTTCAATTATGTCTCCGGGCACGAGTTCTGATGACGCAAGAATGCTGCGCTGGCCGTTCCTGATAACCTTGGCAGTGGGAGAGGATAATTTTTTTAAAGCGGCCAGGGACTTTTCAGCGCGGTATTCCTGGATAAAACCCAATATGGCATTTATGATTACGATCGCGATAATGGCCAGGGCATCGACCCACTCCTTAAGAAACCCAGAAACCAGGGCAGCGCCGATCAGGACCCAGATGATAAAATCGCGGAATTGTTCAAGGAATATTCCAAGAGGAGAACGGGCCTTGGCCTCTTTAAGCTGGTTGGGGCCGTACTGCTTGAGCCTTTGAGTGGCTTCAGCGTTAAGAAGGCCGGCGGATAGATCCGTAGTTAAATACACTGCAGTATCATTAACGGATAAATGCCATGCCTGTTTATTTTTGTTCATTGCTTACTTTATTTTTAATGTTTTCTCTTTTTGTTTTTATTAATTCGATGACCGCGGGCAGCATTGAAACGAATATGATTATCAATATGACAAATGAAAGATTATCCTTAACGATCGGCATATTGCCAAAGCAGAAACCTGCTGTCACAAGGATAGCGACCCATAATATTCCTCCGGTAACATTATAGAAGAAGAATTTCGGATAATCCATGTAGCCGAAGCCTGCCACGAACGGCGCGAAGGTGCGCACGATAGGAACAAATCTCGCCAATATTATGGTCTTACCCCCGTATTTTTTAAAGAACTCGTGGGTCTTGTCCAGGTGCTTCTTGTTTATGAAGCGGATCTTATCGGCGTCCACAAGTTTTTTTTCAAGGTACCTTCCTATAGCGTAATTAGCGCTGTCACCGATGACCGCGGCAAGGATAAGGACAACTGCTGCCGCAAGCGGATGAAACGCGCCTGCCGCGGAAAAGGCCCCGACCACAAATAAAAGCGAATCCCCGGGCAGGAACGGCGTGACAACCAGCCCTGTCTCGGCAAAGATCACTAAAAAAAGTATGAGATATGTCCACATACCGAAATGCTGGATAATGAACGCGAGGTGCCTGTCAAAATGAAAAGTCAGGTCTATGATAGAAGCCATGTGAGGATTTCCTATAAGTATTTCGCGACCACGGCCAGTGGTTGTTTCTTGGGGCCCGCGGGCGGCCTTGCCGCATATCCGACAGGGACCACTGCCATGAACTCGCCTTCGGGTTCGCCGAGAAATCTCAGGATGTCTTTTTTAATCAACACGAGCACGCCGAGCCATACCGTGCCAAGGCCCATGGATGTAGCTGCGATCAATAAATTCTGCACCGCGGCGGCGGAGCTCTGTATTTCCATTATCCTGAAAAAATCAGAGGCTATATTCTTATCCACCTTAAATAATTCTGTCCCTCTAAGGATAAGCTCTCCGGTATTTGCCACGGCGACCACAACCGGCGCTGAGGCAATGCTGCGGGATGCCAGGCGCAGAAGCACGGACGTGGGTTTGGGAAAGTTTCCCGCCTTGGTGCTGATAAGGCTTACCAGGTCGCTTTTCTTTTCGCCTCTTAAAATAATGAACCGCCAGGACTGCTGATTATGCGCAGAGGGGGCCTGGTTCGCAGCCTCTAAGATCGTCTGTAGATCGGCATTGCTTACGGGCTTATCAAGAAACACCCTTACGCTGCGGCGGTTCTTAATGGACGACAGCGTACTGTTTTTTGCCTTCATTTCAATAAACTTCGCCGAGCTCCTTTACGGGCCGTTTGCTTTTCAGGATCGCCCACACCAGCGCGATCGCAAGCACCGCAACAACAGCGCATTTGGCAATCCCCCAGCCTGCATGTTGCACTACGATAGGGGCAATGATGACCGATACAAGGTTAACGACTTTTATCATCGGGTTCAACGCAGGGCCCGCGGTATCTTTCAACGGGTCGCCTACGGTATCCCCGACCACGCTTGCCTTGTGGCGGTCAGAGCCCTTGCCTTTATTGGCGGCAATATCTGCATCTTCGTCTTCTATAGTCTTCTTCGCGTTATCCCATGCCCCGCCCGCATTTGCCATGAAGACCGCTAAAAGCTGGCCGGAAAGGATTACCCCCGCAAGAAAACCGCCCAGCGCCTCAATATGAAGCGTAAGCCCCACCAGGATAGGCGACACAATGCTTATCAACGCAAGGCTCACAAGTTCTTTCTGTGCGGCGGACGTGGAAATAGCGACTGCCTGCCTGTAATCAGGCTGCACTTTTCCTTCCAGAACGCCTAAACGGAACTGCCTGCGCACCTCTTCCACTATAAGCGATGCAGCGCGGCTTACGGCCTGGAGCGAAAATTAAGAGAACAGCCACGGCAGCGCGCCGCCGATAAGCATCCCGACGAATACCGTCGGGACTGAAACTCGGATCCCGAGCGTATTAAGCCAGCCCGCCTCGGGAACACCCATTGATGCCTGCACCTTGCTGACGTCAACCATGAATGAGCCGAATAAAGAAACCGCAGCAATAACAGCCGAGCCGATGGCAACGCCCTTCGTGATCGCTTTTGTAGTATTTCCCACGGCGTCAAGGTCAGACATGATCCTTCGCGCAGTAAGGGTAGCTTCGTCTTTTCTGCCGTGCCAGCCTATCTCTCCTATGCCGTTTGCGTTATCGGCGATCGGGCCGAATGAATCCATTGCAACGTTGTTGCCCGTAAGCGTAAGCATCCCTATGCCTGTCATTGCCACGCCGTAAAGTATGTATGTCACCTTTGCCGCGGCGGAAACGCCTGGCATACTGCCAAAAATAAATATTGAGCCCAGAATAGTCGATGCAATAACAAGGATGGCCCATACGCTTGACTCATATCCTATGGAAAGGCCGGAAAGGATCGTTGTCGCGGGCCCGGTCCTGGTCGCCCTGCGGATCTCCCTTACCGGTTCCGCATGCGTGCCGGTAAAATACTCGGTGAGCCGGTCAATGCAGATCGCAAGCAAAACGCCCAGCGTAGTAGCGGCAAACGGCCGCCACCATCCGCAGCTGATATTCTGAAGGTAAAAATACGCAAGCGCACCGAATAGCGCGACGGAGATAACCGCAGATGTCAAATAGCCCCTGAAGATGGCCTTCATGGCGTTGCCGGGTTTACCCGCCGGGGCCTTTACTGCATAGGTGCCTATAATGGAGCACAGAACGCCTATGCCCCTGACAAGCAGAGGATATATGATCCATGCCATGCTGCCGGTAAGCGTATATAATGCAAGCCCCAGTATCAATGCCGAAACGATCGTGACCTCGTATGATTCAAAGATATCCGCTGCCATACCTGCGCAGTCGCCTACATTATCGCCGACCAGGTCGGCGATAACAGCCGGGTTGCGCGGATCGTCTTCCGGAATACCTGCCTCTACTTTTCCGACAAGGTCCGCTCCGACATCAGCCGCCTTTGTATAAATGCCTCCGCCTACGCGCATGAATAACGCAAGGAGCGTGCCGCCAAAACCGAAGCCAAGCAGCGCATCCGGCGCGGCAACCCCGAAGATCATGAAAATAATTGTTCCGCCGAACAGGCCCAGGCCGTCGGTAAGCATGCCCGTGATCGTTCCCGCGCGATACGCAACGCGCAGGGCATCGCCGAACGATTTACGCGCGCATTGGGCAACGCGTACGTTCGCCTGCACTGCCATGCGCATGCCGAGCTGTCCGACCAAAAGCGAGAAAACCGCGCCCATTATAAATGCGAGCGCCCGGCCGAAGGCAATAATTAAACGCACGTGCGCATCCGAATAGCCGGCAAAGCGCTCTAACGCTTCGGACGAAGGAGGAACTATATATACCGAATAAAAAAGCGCAAAGGTCAATACAACGATAGCGGGCAGGATGGTACGCAGCTGTTTCGTCAGGTATGCGTCAGCGCCATCGCGTATGGCGCCCCAGACCTGGATCATCTTTTCGTCGCCCTTGTCCTCCCGCAGGACCTCCCGCCTTAAAAAAAGCGCATATAAAAGCCCCAGAATGGAAATACCGAAAATACCCCATACGGCCATCTGCTCAAAACCCGTTAATCCATGCAGCATAAGTATCCCTTTTCCTCCTTTTTATTCCGCCAGTGCGGCGATATTTAGCCTGGTAATACCAAGTTCACTTAACAGGTCCAGGACTTGGACAACATTTTTAAAGCCGGCATTTTTATCAACTGAGATCATGACAGAGATATCCTGGTTGCTGGCGCGTAGGGCCTTTATTTTTCTTTTTAATTCTTCCGTTGTAACAAGCTCATTCCCCAGGTACATCGGGCCCTGGCGCGAAATGCTTATTGTGACTATATCGGCCTGCGCTACGGCCTTGGCGTGGGCCGCCTGCGCAATATCAACCGTAAATGACGAGGTCATGATGTAATTTGCCGTTACCATGAAGATTATAAGCAGGACAAGACTTATATCCACAAGCGGTATTACATTTATCTCGGATAATATTTCGTCGCTGACGTCTTTCCAGTATTCGCGGTTCCTCATATGCCTAATTTTTCTTTTGGGCCATATTCATGCATGCGATCGCCACCAGCCTGGCAAAATTCTCGGATGAGACCATGATCTTCCTTATGTAGCGCACAAAATAGTTGTATGCGGCAACAGCGGGAATGGCAACGAACAATCCCAGCGCGGTTGCGACAAGCGCCTCTGAAATACCTGCCATCACTATCGAGGGCCCGCCTTTTGCATTCATGGCCAGATTGTGAAATGCGTGGATAATGCCCAGCACTGTGCCGAAAAGCCCGATAAACGGGGCGTTGGCACCGAGCGTACCCAGGAGCGCAAGGCGGCTCTCAAGCATGACCTTTTCTTCGGAAAGCACTATCGACAGGCTGTCCTCAAAATTAACCCCGCTATCCTGCATGTGGATGACCTTACGCGTAACCTCTGCCGAAGATGAAGGCTCATCAAGGAGCGCGTCCTCTATTGCCTTGCGGTTTTTTTTCATCAGGGCATCGCCTATCTTTTGCCTGACCTTGTTCTCGTTTCCGCGTTTTATGCGCAACGTCCAAAATTTTTCCAGGATCACACCCAATGAAAAAACGGACAGTAATAAAAGCAGCCAAATGACCCATTCGGTCCCCATTAACGCAAGTACCAGAAATTTCTGTGCTAACATACTACGCCTCTCCCTCTCCGCTTATAGTATAATTACCATATGGTATACCCAAATATACCCCAAGAGTGGATTTTTTTCAAGCATATTCCGATTGTTAACGGCAGGGATGCAGGGTGCTTGCTTAAAAGCAGAATATCATCAGGTTTGCGAAAAAATATAAAATACCTATAACCAGTTCTTTCGGGTTGCCTGAAGAAAAAAATCTTAACAGGCCGGAAACCATAAGAAGCAGCGATCCTAATACCGCTATGATCTGATACGGTAGCATTTTCATGCAGCCTCCTTTTTTCGTTTGCATCCGCATTTCGGCAATAGAAAGGATGTCTCCTTTTTATAATCCAGATATGCGTTCCCAAAACGCCTTTCCAGTTCAGGCTCTTCCAAAAATTTTATTTCCATAGTCAGTAATCCAATGATAAGCCCTACGGCGGCAAAAGCAGCCGGGTGATCGCCCAAAAAGGCCCAGCCAAGGATATAAAGGAAAAAACCCAGCATCATGGGGTTGCGCACATAGCGGTAAGGCCCTTTTTGCAGAAAATGTTTGGTCGGGACAACCGGCACCGGTGTCCCTTTGCCGTAAATAAGCTGCCAGAGTATCGCTGACAGCATACATGGGATCCCGGCAATAAAACAGGCTGCCGCTATGATCCGGGCAGGCAGCACAGGCAACATCAGGCCCGTATTAAAAAGCCCCCCGGCCCATAAAATAAACAGCGGTATGCCTATTATGAAAATCGCCGCGCCGAATATTGTTGCCAGCGTCCGGATAACAACACTATGTTCTTTTTGCGACCGTTTAACCAGAAAAGCAACCAATTTTTCTATCAGGCCCATGGCGTCGCCTCCTTGTTATCTGTCTACTATCTTAAATGCCGGATTAAAATTGTCCAGCAGGGACAATATCTCTTTAAATTTAGTTTTTTCGCCGGTTACAATGATCTCGCCGGATTTTACCTTATCCTCAAAAGCGGCCCTTCCAGTTAGGATCTCGTTCAGCGCTGCGCGTGACAGCGTAATGGTCTCATCGGCGTCCTTAAGTTGTTTTCCTTCGGTGTAATTTAAAACAGAGTTTTCAAGCGTGATCGCATACTGCTTTCTTGCATCCTTAAAATTTAAGTTGATCTTTATAGTCTTGCCGGCCGCCTTCGGCCCGTTCAAACGGACGGACAGATAATCAAGGAACATGTCTATCGGCATAGCTTTTATTACATCAGGGCTCGATGACGTAAGTGTGCTGACTATCGCAGGTATGCCGCTGCGCAATTCCATCGCTCCGGTCAGATAAAAATTCCTCCACGGACCTGACTCCGCCTGATAGCCCAGTTGCTCCAGGGCATCGGCCTCAAGGCTGCGCGCCTCCAGGTTGCCCGGTTCGGCAAACACAACATGGTTTAGGACCTGCGCCACCCAGCGATACTCCCCATTCTCGAAAGCCGCTTTTGCCTTTTCAAGCACAGCAGCAGAGCCGCCCATATATTCCACATATTTTTTACCAGCTTCAATGGGCGGCAGAGGATTAAGGTTTGCGGGGTTGCCGTCAAACCAGCCGAGGTACCTTTGATAAACCGCCTTAACATCGTGACTCAGCGAGCCGTAATAACCACGGTTATACCACTCTTTTGCCAGGCCGTCGGGCAACTGAAGCATCTCTGCGATCTCATCCATGTTGTAGCCGTGATTGGCAAGCCGCAGCGTCTGGTCGTGGATATACTTGTAAAGATCCATCTGCTTTTTTAGCATATCAACGATCCTATCCTGCCCCCAACGCGGCCAGTGATGACTGGCGAACATTACATCGGTCTTGTCGCCGAAAAGTTCGATAGCCTCACTGAGAAAATAACTCCATGATTTTGCATCGCGCACCTTGGCGCCCCTGAGTGTATAGAGATTATGCAGGGTGTGCGTGCAGTTTTCCGCGATGCAAAGCGCCTTAAACTGAGGAAAATAAAAATTCATCTCCGTCGGCGCTTCTGTATTCGGTGTATAATGAAAAACGATCTTTACACCGTCTATTGTCCTTGTCTCGCCTGTTTTTTTGATGATATCGGTCGGAGGGATTATGGTTACCGCGCCCTGTGAGGCAACTTTGCCTAACCCGGCATCCACCTGCCCTTTCGCGCCTTTCGGCAGCAGATTTCCGTACATATACATGGCGCGGCGGCTCATGGCGTTGCCGGCCAGAACGTTCTCGCTTATCGCCTCCTCCAGAAACCCCTGCGAAGCAATGATCTTAACCTTGCCGGATCTGACCTCTTCTTCGGAAACAATACCTTTTACGCCGCCCCAGTGGTCAATATGGCTGTGCGTATAGATCACTGCGACAACCGGTTTTTTGCCGGCATGCTTATACAGCAGCTCCAAGGCCGCTTTTGCGACTTCTGCGGAAACAAGCGGATCAATAACGATATACCCCTTTTTACCTTCGACAAAGCTGATGTTTGAAAGGTCGTATCCCCTTACCTGATATATATGGTCTGTAACTTTAAACAAGCCATGGATGAGGTTAAGCCGGGCCTGACGCCACAGGCTGGGGTTCACGGTGTCAGGCACCGGTGCGTCAGATGCAAGAAAAGAATACACATCCAGATCCCAAACCACACTACCCTTTGCGTCCTTTATTACCGTACTTTGTTCCTGGGCGATAAATCCCCTATTGGCGTCTTCAAAATCTTCCTTATTATTAAACAACAGGGTTGTCAGCGCAGCGGCATTAACTTCCTTTGTCTTGGCTGCGGCATCTTTTGGTTCTGCAGCAATAGCTGCGGTTAAATAAACCAGTATGGCCGTCGCAACTGACATAAGCGCAAATACAGCAAAAATTGATCTGCACCTCTTCATGCACTCACCTCTTTCTTCTCATTCATAACCGTATTTTTTAATAAACCAGTTTTTGACTCCCTGAACAAGAAATAGATAGGTAACAACCATAACCAATAGTGCCATAAAATACATGGGCGGCGGTTTTACAAACCCGAAAGGTCTGGCTAACGGAGTAAATGGAATAGCAATGCCTATAGAAACTATAATCATAGACATCAACATCAAGAACCTGCTCGGCCGGCTTTGAACAAAAGGGATTTTCCCTGTTCGGATTACATGTATAACCAAAGTCTGGGTGCACAATGACTCTATACACCAGCCGGTATGAAAAAGCTCAGCTGAAGCATGAAAAATAAATAACATAACCCCATAAGTTAAAAAATCATAAATTGAGCTGATCGGCCCGATAATCATCATAAAATTTCTTATATACTTAACGTTCCAGGGTCTGGGCTTGAGAACATACTCTTTATCAACCTGATCGGTAGGTATTGCAATCTGCGATACATCATAAAGGAAATTGTTTAAAAGGATCTGGATAGGCAACATCGGCAAGAACGGCAAAAACAAGCTGCCGCCGGTCATGCTAAACATATTTCCGAAATTAGAGCTTGAACCCATCTTAATATATTTAATAATATTGCCAAAAACTCTTCTTCCCTCTACTACGCCGTCTTCTAAGACCATGAGGCTCTTTTTAAGCAAAATGATATCGGCCGATTCCTTGGCAATATCTACTGCATTATTTACCGAAATCCCGACATCTGAGCTTTTTAGCGCCAAAGCGTCGTTTATGCCGTCACCCAGATAACCTACGATGCGTCCATTAGCATGCAGGGCTTTAACCACTCTTTCTTTTTGCATAGGTGAAAGCCTGGAAAAAATATTAGTTGTCTTCACCAGTTCTTTTAATTCATTATCGCTTGCCTTTTCTACTGTACCTCCGGTTACTAACCCCTTAACGTCCAGGCCGACTTCACTGCATATTTTTCTAG
>JAPLLL010000106.1:3196-18262 GCA_026387595.1 Candidatus Omnitrophota bacterium | reverse complement strand
ACCGAAGTGATTGCCTCTTTGCCTCCGATAATCTTAGGGGCAATAAAAATTGAAAATTTATCAACCAGCTTCTCATCAACCAGGCTCCCTATCAACTCGCCACCGCCCTCTACTAAAATGCTTGTAATTTCTCTTTTAGCCAACTCTTTCATCAATTGCCGTAGACCCACCATGCTGTTCTTCTTTTTTAAAACCAAAACCTCCGCGCCAATATTTCTGAATTTTTCGATTCTATTTTTAGTTGCTTTTGCTGTAGTTGCCAGAATAACTTTTGCGGGTGATTCTTTGCTAAATATTTTTGCACTATGCGATATTTTTAATTCTGAATCAACTATAACCTTAACCGGCTGCTTTTCTGAAACCCTGCTTGTTAATAACGGGTCATCCTTGACCACTGTCCCTGCCCCTACCATTACCGCATCCACCTGCGACCTAAGCCGGTGTACATACCTGCGGGATTCTTCCGATGTGATCCATTTTGAATCACCTGTCTTTGCCGCGATCTTGCCGTCCAGGCTCTGCGCCGCTTTTACGATCACGAACGGCATTTTTTTGGTGATATATTTTATGAAAACCTCGTTTAGTATCTTTGCCTCATCTTCTAAAGTGCCTGCTGCGACTTTTATCCCGTTTTTCTTTAATCTGACAAACCCGCGACCTGCAATGATAGGGTTAGGGTCCTTCATCGCCGCAATTACTTTTTTTATACCGCTTTTAATTATTGCCTGCGTGCAGGGCGGCGTCCTGCCGAAATGGGCGCATGGTTCCAAATTGATATAAAGCGCGGCCCCTTTTGCACTTTTGCCGGCTTCTTTAAGCGCTGCTGCCTCTGCGTGAGGTCCTCCTGCCTCTTTATGATAAGCCAGCCCGACTATTTTATTATTTTTAACTATAACGGCCCCGACCATGGGATTGGGGCTTGTCCCCCCGCGGCCCTTTTGGGCAAGCACAAGCGCCAGACGCATGTAAAATTTATCGTCGGGCATTTTTAAGCCTTTCAACCAGTTCATAAGACACTGTCGTAGTGCCCATCAAGATCCTTGCCTTGCCAAGGCCGTGGCAATCAGAACCGCCTGTCATCAAAAGGCCCAGGTCCTTTGCCATTTTTTCATACCGCGCCGTCATGAGGGGGTTGTGGTCAGAATGATAAACCTCGATACCCATCAGCCCGTGTTTTACGTAAGAACTAATAAAATCATCTTTGCCCATGACCGCAGGATGCGCCAGGACAGGGACACCTTTTACCTTTATGATCTCGGCTATGGCCTCTTCAGGGGTAAGGTTTATCTTGCTTGAATAGCAGGGTTTGCCGTTGGCGATATATTTTTTAAACGCCTCGTCCACGGTTTGCGTGTAGCCTTTTTTGTGGAGGGCCCTTGCAAGATGCAGCCTGCCTATGGAACCTTCCTTATCAATGCCTGTGACCTCGTCCATGTTAAGCGGCATGCCAAGGGCCTTGAATTTATCAAGCATATCCTGCATCCGTTTTATTCTCTGTCTGCATAACTGCGCCAATTTCTTTTGGAACTGCCCGTCCTGCCAGTTGATATAGAACCCGAGGATATGTATCTCGCAGCCCTGCTTTTCCGCAGTAAGCTCAATGCCCGGGATGACCTCAACGTTGTATGTTTCGGATAAGGTAATAGCTGGCGGGATGCCGTCGATCACGTCATGGTCGCATATGGCAATACAGGATAAACCTATTTTGGACGCGTAGGACAGGACCTCTTTCGGGGAGAAAGTGCCGTCGGAAAAATTGGTGTGAACATGCAGATCAACCCTCTTTTGCATGCGCTTGTTTGGTCTTGTTTATTTTATCGAGGATACCGTTCACGAATTTGCTTGAGTCCTTGTCCCCGTACTTCTTGGCTATGTCTATTGCTTCGTTGATCGCGACTTTCGGCGGGATGTCGGGCATAAATAAAAGCTCGCAGGTAGCCGCCCGCAAAATATTGCGGTCCACAGTGGCCATCCTACCCAATTCCCAGTTCTCGGCCGATTCGCTTATCGCCTTATCGATCTCTTTGCTGTGGGCCTCGACTTCGCGCACTATTGCCTCTGCGAATTCCTTGACCGACGGCTCAACCTCGGCTTCCCGATTCTTCCAGAAATCCAAAAGGCAATCCGGACTCGGGCTCTTGGTTATATCAAGCTGATACAGGACCTGAAGGGCAAATTCGCGCGCCCTTGTGCGTTTCCGCATTAATTTGCCTCCCGACGAGAAGTCATATTCTCTCGTACAAATTCGCCAGCTCTATTGCCACAAGCGCTGCGTCCCGGCCTTTGTTGCCGTCTTTGGTCCCGGCGCGCTCTATTGACTGTTCAAGCGTATCAGCCGTGATAACGCCGAATACGCACGGGATTCCGGTATCAAGCGACACCTTTGCTATCCCTTTTGCCGCCTCGCTTGCAATATAGTCAAAATGGGGCGTTGATCCCCGGATTATCGTGCCGAGGCAGACAATTGCATCGTATTTTTTTGACTTTGCCATTTTCTGCGCGACATACGGGATCTCAAATGCACCCGGCACCCAGACCGTTTCAATACCGGCATCGGACACGCCATGGCGTATCAGCGTATCGCATGCGCCTTCCAGAAGCTTTGTCGTGATAAATTCATTGAACCTTGAAGCTACTATCCCTATCTTTTTACCCTTGCCTATCAGGTCAGCCTTTATTTCCTTCATAGATCAAAATCCCCCTTTCCTCCCAGTACCGGTACCTTGTCCTCTTCGAGCTGCTGTTCAAAACTGCTTTTTACCCATCTATGGTTTTTCGCGTAGGCCAGTAGCCTGTTTTTATCCGTAGGGCTTATATCCTTAAAACGCAGGCCTGCGCTGTAATAAGACTTCCAATGTTCAAGATTCCTTTTAAACCATGCCACTTTTGCCGTCGCGCGTATTTCCCTGAAATCGCCTCCGGGTATTATTATGATCAGATCAAGCGGGCCGCGACGCGGTATCGCCGACGCCATTGGCAAGCCTACGCCTTCCTCGCTCAGGTCCTTTGTAAAAGAGTATCCTGTGAAGTCTCCTTTTCTGGCAGTGTACTTTACGCTCACTAAACTTTCGAACCTCTCGAACCTGCGCCTTTCTCGTCCCATATTTGCCTCCCAATTTCTATCGTTTACATTCTGGAAATTGATCCCGACCCCGCCCTTGGCGGGCGAGGGACCTATATTTTTAAAAAATGGCCCATCTTTTCTTTTTTTGTCCTGAGATATTTCTTATTTACGCGGCTCGGGCTCATTTCAAGCGGCACTCTTTCTATAATATTCAAGCCGTAGCCCGAAAGCCCGACTATTTTCTGCGGGTTATTCGTCATGAGGCGTATATTTTTCAGGCCCAGGTCAACCAGTATCTGCGCGCCGATACCGTAATCGCGCAGGTCAGGTTTGAATCCGAGCGCCTCATTCGCTTCCACAGTGTCCATGCCTTTGTCCTGCAGCGCGTATGCCTTTACTTTATTCGCCAGGCCTATGCCCCTTCCTTCCTGCCGCATGTAAAGGATCACGCCCTTGCCTTCTTTCTGCACCAGCTCCATTGCCGCGTTCAGTTGTTCGCCGCAATCGCATCGCATCGAACCAAACACGTCGCCGGTAAGGCACTGCGAGTGGACCCTGACAAGGATATCGCCTTTGGAGATATCCCCTTTGACAAGGGCAACATGCTGTTCATTATACAGTTTTGATTCGTACAGCATCAATGTAAAATCGCCGTGTCTGGTAGGGATGACCGTTTCAGTGAGCCGTTTTACCAATTTTTCAGTGCCGCGCCTGTATTCAATAAGAGAAGCGATGGTGCCTATCTTTAAACCGTAATTTTGCGCGAATTTTATCAACTGCTGGGTCCGCGCCATGGTGCCGTCGTCGTTCATGATCTCGCAGATCACTCCTATTGCCGGCTTAACTCCGGCCAGCCTTACCAGGTCAACAGAAGCCTCTGTATGGCCAGCCCTTACCAGGACACCGCCTTCTTGCGCCTTCAGGGGAAATACATGGCCCGGCTTGATCAGATCAGCCGGCCTTATTTTTGTATCGCAAAGTATTTTTATGGTTTGGGCCCTGTCATGGGCAGAGATCCCGGTAGTTACCCCGTCTTTGGCATCCACTGATATCATCCACGCAGTCTTAAAAGGGTCCCGCGGGGCAAGCGACATGGGATGCAGTTCCAGCGCATCCAAACGAGCCTCTTCCATAGGAACGCATATAAGGCCCCTGCCGTGTTTTGCCATGAAATTTATATCGTCTGCGCTTACAGAAGGAGCGGCCATGACAAGGTCGCCTTCGTTCTCACGGTCCTCGTCATCAATAATAATGACCATCCTGCCGGCTTTTATGTCCTGTATGATCTCTTCAATAGTGTTAAATTTCATTTCCTGTCCCATAAACAAAAATCCCGAAGATAACCTTCGGGATAAATCACATCTAACCTTCTTCCATCCGGACTTTTACCGTCGGTACCGGAATTTCGCCGGTTCTGTCCCGCATTTTGCGGGACTTGCGGACTTTTCCCTCGTGCCCGTGGGATTTTACCAGCAAGCACTTCGGAACCCTTTCGGGACCGCCGATCGAGGAATTACACCTCACCCCGAAGATCGTAAATGTATTGTAGCAATAACTTTCCATATTGTCAAGAGGATATTGGCCGGGGGCGGATTTATTGAACCCTCTCACCAGAGGGGAAAAGAGGGCTCATCCGCCCCCGAGCCAAATTTAAATACAGGCAGCTGCAGTGTTTTCAAACAGACCTAATTGTTCAAAATGCGCACCGGTAGCCGGCGTTATTGCCAAAGGCACAGCCGGAGCCAAAGACTGTGGCCGTGAAACTAAAAGCGGACGCGGCCGCGAAGGCGGCGTCCTGCTCAGCTGCCAGACGCAAAAACTTGTTTGCCGTTTCCGATATTGCGCCTCTACATCACCCTCTCCTGGCGCCCGCCATGGCAGCGGGAAAAATTGATGCCAGCCCCCGTTAATAAAAAATGACGCCGGCTTACTGTCAGCAAAAATACCAGCTTTCTTAACACTGACCTCAAAAGATCCTTCTCCGCGATAGCCTACAAAAGCCACTGTCCCGCTATCTTTCTTTGTAATCCTTATTACTTCGTCCCAAAGCGGCGCTTCCCACTCCGGCTTGTTGTTTTCCTCGTCCATTACGCCTTCCAGAAGCAATACCGCATCAAAAACGCCGTCAGGATACGGTATGCCGCGGCTGGGGATCCCTTCTCTAACCGGCCTGCAGTCCCGCATGTGAAATTTTAAATTTTTGAGCGGGAATGCCGACGCCAGAACAGAATCTATCGCGGTTGCGATATTATACGGGCTCGCGTCGATCCCTACAAAGCTCGCTGTCAAATGGCGCTGCGCTAATTTATATATTACGCTACCTTTGCCGCAGCCGATATCCAGTATCCGGCTGCCCTTTTTTATCTCGATATTATTTTCAACAGATCTTATCTTGTCTTCCGCCGGAATCCTTTCAACGCTCCAATCATAACCTATATACAGGCCGTCGATCTCGCCGCCCTTTCCCTCAATCTCATTTTTTAAGGCTGCGAATATGCCCGGGTCGGCGGCATCCAACCTCATTAATACCATATATTGCCATACGCGAACGCGTTCATTGAGCGTAGTGCTCTTACCTTTTTTATGCCAGTAGTACAGGTTATCAAGTGTTTTTAACTCATCCGCGCTGTATACGCCGTAATAGACAATCGCCCTTTTGCGCTGCTCAAATTCCCCGCTTGCATAATAATCCCGCTCTGCAACAGAGGCCGGCCTGAGGCAGAGCCCGGCCTCTGGATTAAGCACCAAAGTGCTTATTGCCAATATAACGATTGATAAAGGTTTTTTAAATCCGGGTTTATTCATAGACAAAAAAATCCGAGCGCCTCCCTCCGGTTCGCTTCTTATATTCAAGGCTCGGTTATTTACTTCGGCAGCATCCGCAGCAATTCTTCT
This sequence comes from Candidatus Omnitrophota bacterium, assembly GCA_026387595.1. GTDB lineage: Bacteria > Omnitrophota > Gorgyraeia > JABMQH01 > JABMQH01 > JAPLLL01. The sequence continues at coordinate 12,303 of JAPLLL010000106.1, read as the reverse complement.
TTATCGTTGCTGCGCGAATATATATCTTCCCAGGCGGCAATGCCGCTTTCGTAAAGCTCCAGAAGGGACTGGTTCATCGACCTCATGCCTGTCGGCGCGCGGTATCAGCTGCTGCACCACTACCGCCTGCAGGGCCAATGAAAGTTTTGTGCGGACTTCGTGCTGATGCGACATCGGGAAAACATCCACGATCCTGTTTACGGAATGCACTGCATCCTGCGTATGGAGCGTGCTCAGGACCAGGTGCCCTGTTTCCGCAAGAGAAAGCGCGCTTTGTATGGTCTCCAGGTCCCGCATCTCGCCGATAAATATAATATTCGGGTCCTGCCGAACAACGCTCTTCAGGGCCTCTTTAAACGAAAGGGTATCCGTGCCTAATTCTCGCTGTCTTATCAGGCCTTTCTTGGATACAAATACATATTCGATGGGGTCCTCGATCGTAACTACGTGCAGCCGCCTGGTCAGGTTGATATATTCTATCATTGCGGCCATGGTGGTTGATTTACCGCATCCTGCGGGCCCTGTGACCAGGACCAGACCGCTGGGCCTGGTAACAAATTCTTTTAATACCTCAGGTATGCCCAATTCGGCAAAGGCGGGTATATGCAAAGGCAGCGCCCTTACACTGATACCTACGGAATCTTTCTGCCAGTGCAGGTTCAAGCGGTACCGGCTCAGCCCTTTTATCTCAAATGATTTATCAAGCGCCCTGTTTTGTTCCAGGCCGGCTATTTCCTCATAGTCCAGTATGCTGTATGCCAATGTCTTTACGTTGTCCGCGGACAGGGGCTCTACATTAACCGACATCAGCTCCCCGTTTACGCGCAATTGCGGCTGGGCGCCGGCTATTAGGTGCAAGTCCGATGCATTTTTGTTCACCATAAAGATGAGCCATTTTTCAAAGTCGGATGCCAGCAGCTCGTCTACATCGCTAAAGATCTTAACCGGCTGTTGCGCAGGCGCTGTCTTATAGCCATAAAAAACCCCTTCCAGAAAATCCAGAAGGGTGTCTTCCTTGATATAACCCAACTCAACAAGGATCTGTCCTATTAACTTTTTTACTTTCGCCTGATAGCGCAGCCCCTCTTCTAATTGCTCTTTTGTGACAAGCTGATTTTCGATCATAGCCTGACCGATGAGGCCGGCTACCCTATTTTCTCCCATGTCTGCATAAATTATAGCATAAAATAAAGAATTGTCAATGACAATAAGCTAACTTTTTTATTATTAACACTTGATTGGAAACTAGAGCAGCGGGGATAGTATCGTAAGGCAATAGATCTTGGCAGTATTTTGTATGCTTTTTATGGAAATATATTCATTGTCGCTATGCCACCGGCTGCCGCCCCTGGCAGAATATCCAACACACGGAATTCCATGCTGCATTAAAAATCTGAGGTCTGTTGCCCCGGCCATGATCGCGAATTTCGGATCTTTGCCTGTCACCGTTTTTACGGCCGAAGCCATTGCCCGGCACACGGGCGCGCGCGATTCCGAAACGCACGGGCTGTTACAAATCTTCTCGTTTATGCGGATCCGCACCCGGGGATTTTTAGCGCAGAATTTTTTTATAACCTCTCGCACCTGGCGCCTTGCGGTTTCCCTGGTTTCTTCAGGTATCAGGCGGCGGTCCACTGAAAAAACAACCTCCTCCGGCACAACGTTCACTTTACACCCGCCCAGGACCTCCCCTCCCATCATGAGTGTAGGAAACCTGTCGCGGCTGTCTTTTGTCATGAATCGCGACTTCTTTTTTTCTATCTTTGCTTTAAGGTTTTTAAATTCCTGCGCAAGGTCCGCAGCGTGTTCAAAGGCGTTTATGCCTTTATACGGCATGGAACCGTGAGCTGATTTTCCAATAACCTCAACCTCAAACCAATAGACGCCCTTATTGCCGATTGAAATAAAATTATTCGAATAACCTTCGCTTATCCCTGCCGTGGCCTTCACGAGCCCGTTTTTAACAAGCCAGCCAAACCCGGTTTCTCCGCCTGTTTCCTCGTCCGGACAGAACGAAAGCTGGATATTCGCCCCGGGTTTGCGATTCAGCGCTTTTATGGCCTCAACCGCAAATATGGCTGCGCAAAGCGTGCCCTTCATGTCTTCTGCGCCGCGGCCGGTTATTTTATCTTTATTTATATGCGCCTTAAACGGGTGGGTGTCCCAGTTTTTCGTAGCAGGCACAACGTCATAATGGCAGGTTATATGTATTGTTTCCTTATGGCCCAGGTCCCAGTCAGCAATCAGGTTTATCCTTTCGGACCCGGTAGTAATGCCTTTTTTACGCAGATACGCCCTGGGTGTAATAAAGCGTTTTGTAGAAAGGCCCATGGCCCGGCATTTTTTTTCTATTACGCGTACCATTTCCTCATAATGCTCGCCGGGAGGGTTCTGGGTGGGGATCTCGATAAGCGTCTTAGTAAGTTTTACTATTTCGCTTCTGCGGGAATTTATATAATCAAGAATTTTTTTCATGGTTTTGTGCGGCCGGGGGAACTGTCTCCCCGGCCGCACTCTACATCAACCAACCGACTATCTTTTCTTTCTTCTTCCACCGCGGGCCATCTTCGCCTTGGAGATGTCGCCCTTCTTGTCGATGAAATAGAGGTAGCCCTTCTGCCTTTTGATGCCTGCCTTTACGATGACCTTGCCGCCGCCTCCCTTTTTCGTGCCGCGGGCCATCTTTGTCTCTACCACGTTGCCCTTCTTGTCGATGTAGTAAAGATAACCCTTTTTCCTCTGCACTCCGCACTTCATGACTTTATCTGCCATTAAATTCACCCCCTCTCAATTTCTATCGTTTACATTCTGGAAATTGATCCCGAAGGCCTTAAGCTTTTCCGTACAGGCCGAGGGATCCCTTCCTCCCCTATGTCCCTATCTTTATAGGGCTCATGATCTGCTCCAGCATTGCAATGGCGGATAAAACCGCCAGATAGCTTGTCTTTGGGTTCCCGGGCGCCGGGATATTTTCGGTCCTTGTGCTTATTTTCCCGAATTCGCCTTCCACAGAAACTTCATGCACGTTCCTGGTTGAGCCAGGCGATGCAACTATCATGACCTTTGTATTTTCGGGGCCTATGCCGGCCATGCTCAGCGCACAGGACACATTGATATTCGCCGGAAAACCCCCTATCGCCTCTATCGCACTGCCCTCAAAAATTGTGGTATCTGTATTTATGCCGTCCAGATCGATCTTATTCTTCTCCACGAACGGCGCGCCTTTTAAGCCCGCAGGCGGCTTGGTAGTGGTAAGACGCGCCGTCTTGATATTCCCGAGCAGGGCTGCCTTTACTCCGTCAAGCCCGCATATTGCGCCGCTTGGTATATAAACCCTGCAACCGTTCTTTTTTGCTAAATTAAAAAGGGCCGTATAATTTTTTATTATGCCGCCCGAACTCATGATCATTATATCTTTTCCTGCCTGTACCGTCTTCTTCGCTACTTCGCCCGAGACTTTCGCTGAAGCCGCCTCTATAACAAGGTCCGCTTTTTTGATCAACGCATCGATTTTAAGCGCCGCGGGCTTGCTTCTTAATACTTTTTTGATCGCTGCTATTTTACCCTCATCGGTATCCGATATTGCAACCAGCGCCGCGTTCTTTTTGAACCTTGTATTTATCGCCTTTGCGATCTGTGTTCCGATTGTTCCGCAGCCGACAAGGCCGATCTTTAATTTTTTCATTAATATCCCGCGAGCACTACGCTCTGGGGCTCCCCTGTGATCTCAAGCATCTTTTTAAGCGACGTGATGGCCTTTAACCGCACATCCTCGGGTACCGCTATTACATGCGTCATGGTCTCAAGCGAATGCGCGATCCACCCAAGCGTTGTGAGCTTCATAGACGGGCATATAAGGTGCTCTGTCGCAAGATAAAATTTCTTGCCCGGATTATCTTTGCGCAGCTTATAAAGCATGCCCATCTCTGTGCCGATTATAAATTCCTTTGCGGCGGTCTGCTTGCAGTATTTGAACATGCCTGCGGTCGAGCATATATGGTCCGAGATGGCCAGCACTTCGGGGTCGCATTCCGGATGAGACACAACCTCTGCCTCGGGGTGCAGCGCCTTTATCTCTTTGATATCCTGTTCCTGCACCCTTATGTGGGTCGGACAGAAACCCTGCCATGGAATGATCTCTTTTTCCGGGACCTGCGACTGGACATACAGCGCCAGGTTCTTGTCCGGCACAAATATGATCTTTTTGTTATGTATCGCCTTTACCACCTCTATCGCGTTTGAAGAGGTGCAGCAGTAATCGCTTTCCGCTTTTACCTTGGCGGAAGAATTTACATAGCATACAACTGCGGCGTCCGGGTGGTCTTTCTTTTTTGCCCGCAGCTTATCCGCGCTGATCATATCAGCCATGGGGCATCCCGCTTCGATCACCGGCAGGAGTATCGTCTTGTGCGGATTTAATATAGCGGCTGATTCAGCCATGAAGTGCACCCCGCAGAAAACGATAACCTTGGCATCCGTCTTTATCGCGGCCTGCGACAGCGCAAGCGAATCACCGGTTATATCCGCTATATCCTGTATCTCGTCGCGCTGGTAATTATGCACGATAATCACCGCGTTGCGCTTTTTCTTAAGCTCGACTATTTTCTGCGCGAGGTCGTCTTTATATTTTTTATCGTTCGCTTTATTCTCTTTGCTGGTTCCCATTTTATCTCTTTTTTATTATTCTGTTCCTTTCGTCCACAAATACGAGCGCGGGCTTGTGTGTCTTTGCCTCTTTGGCATCCATAAGGGCGTATGAGATTATTATTACCCTGTCGCCTTTATGCGCCCATCTGGCGGCTGCGCCGTTCATGCAGATAGTTCCGGAACCGGGCCTGCCCTCCATGACATATGTCTCAACCCTTGTGCCGTTGTGGAGATTCACTATCTGGACGCGTTCAAACGGAATGATCCCCGCCGCGTCTATAAGTTTCTTATCAATCGTTATGCTCCCTACGTAATCGAGATTCGCCTCTGTCACTGTAGGGGCGTGAATCTTACCCCTGCACATCATCCTAAACATTTTTCACCTCGTTATCAGTTTTATGTTATCAATAAGCCGTGTTTTTCCGATATGAACCGCCAGGGCAATTAAAATAGCTCCGGTTATTTTCTTTAAAGGCTCTAAAGTGCCGCTATCCGTTATCTCGATGTAATCTATCCTAACAGAACCCGCATTCTTTATTATCTTCCGCATTTCCGATATGACTTTTTCGGGATCGGTTTCCCCTTTTTTTATCAGCTGCCTTGCCGACTTTAGCGCCCTACGCCTGCTGAGCGTCCTTCTGGCCGAAATAAGCAGTATCCGGCTTCACGATGTTAAACAATTTTGCCACAACCGTTGCGACTCCCCTGAAATGGACCGGCCTGGACTTGCCGCACAAACCCCGAGTCAGGCCTTCGACATCAACATAAGTAAGGTACGGATGCGGATACATGCTGTTTGCCGCAGGGTAAAATATTACATCGGCCCCTGCTGTCATGAGCATTGCCTTGTCCTTCTTAAAATTACGCGGGTACCTGCGGAAGTCCTCTCCCGGGCCAAACTGCGCCGGATTGACAAATATGCTCACGACCGTGGCGTCGTTCTCTTTCAAAGAGCGTTTTACCAGACTCAGGTGCCCGTCATGCAAAAACCCCATTGTGGGGACAAAGCCTATTTTCTTACCCTGCCGCTTCAGGCGATTGCTGTACCGCTGCATCAGGGCGGGCGCTGTTATTACCTTCATTGATTCCTTTTAATTCATCGTACAGCTGCCGGACCGTTTTATTAAGCCGCGGGTGCATAAAATCCGGCGCGATCTCTATAAGGCCCTTTAAGACAAATTCCCGCTCATGCATTCTCGGATGCGGGATCTTTATCCTGCCCCCGCTAATTACCACGTCCCCGTAAAAGATTATATCCAGGTCTATGGGCCTTGGTGAATTCTCCTCCTGGGGTGTCCTGCCAAGCCGCGATTCAATTCCCTTTAACCTGTCCAAAAGCTCATCCGGCAAAAGCGCTGTCTCGATCTCAAGCGCGCCGTTTAAAAATTTCCCCTGCACCGGGCCGCCCACAGGATCTGTTTCGTATACGGATGATACCTTCTGCACCGTAACGCCAGTTAACTCCTTCAGGTATTCTATCGCCTTTTCTATGTTTTTATTTCTGTCGCCCAGGTTGGAGCCGAAGGCGATATATGCCGTGACCATCTATAATATTTTCTTTATCCTCTCTACCGCCTGCTGCAGCCGTTCTTTCTGGACCGTAAGCGCCATGCGGATATACCCTTCGCCTGCTTTGCCGAATCCCACACCGGGAGTGGCAACGATGTCAGCGTCCTTAAGCAGTTTCTGAGAGAACGCTATCGAAGAACTGTTGCCTTTCGGCAGTCTTGCCCAGACATAGAATGTGGCCTTGGGCATAGGCACTTTCCACCCTATAGAGTTGAGGCCGTCTATCAGCGTATCACGCCTTTCCTGGTATAATTTGTTCATTTTTTCAACATGGCCGGTTTTTGCCCCCAGTGCGGCAGCGCCTGTTTTCTGCAGCGCCGTGAATACGCCTGAGTCTATGTTTGATTTCACTTTCCCGAGCGCTGAAATAAGCGCTGCATTACCGCACGCCCAGCCCACGCGCCAGCCGGTCATATTAAATGTCTTGGAAAACGAATGGAATTCGATCGTTACCTCTTTCGCGTCTTTTGTCTCAAGCATGCTCGGCGCTTTGTAGGCATCATACGCTATCTCTGAATACGCAAGGTCTGAAATTATGGCCAGTTTGTTTTTTGCTGCAAATTCAACTACGCGGCGGTAAAACGCTGTATCAGCAACGGCAGCAGTCGGATTATTCGGATAATTAATATAGATCAGTTTTGATTTTTTTAATACCGCTGCCGGTATAGCGCCCAGGTCAGGCAAAAAGGCGTTCGCCTCAAGAAGCGGCATCAGATATGGCTCGCCGCCCGCGAATATTGTCCCGCCTTTATAGGGCGGATAACACGGGTCAGGCACCAGCGTATAGTCGCCGGGATTTACAAACGCAAGCGGGATATGCGCAATGCCTTCTTTCGAGCCTATCAGAGGAAGTATTTCCGTGTCCGGATTTAATTTAACGTTGAACCTGGTTTTGTACCACTCAGCAATAGCGTTCCTGAATTCAGGCGCACCCTGGTCAAGGGCATACCTGTGCACGCCGGGTTCTTTTAACGAAGCGCTCAAGGCATCCAGTACGAATTGCGGAGGCGTCTGATCAGGGTCGCCGATACCGATATCAATAATATCGCGGCCCGCCTCCCGCGCCTGCCGCTTTTCTCTGTCGATCTCGACAAAAAGATAAGGCGGTAATTTTTTGAGTCTCTCTGAAAGTTCCATGTTTATATCCCCAGCACGTCCTGCATGGTAAAAAGCCCTTTTGGTTTTTTCGTTATGAATTTAGCAGCGACAAGGGCGCCCCCCGCTAATATATCGCGCGTCTTTGCGCTGTGGCTTATCGTTATCGTGTCAAGCGGGCTGTCAAATATAACTGTATGATCGCCTACTATTTCGCCTTCCCGTATGGCCTTGATAGGTATATCAGCAGTGGCCCCCGCCTCTTTGGCGATGCGCGAAAGTTCTTTGGCAGTGCCGCTTGGCGAATCCTTTTTATGAACATGGTGCGCCTCGGTTATGCTGATATTATGATCCTTGCCGAATACGCTTGCCACATCTTTCACCATTTTAAAAAGCAGGTTTACGCCCACAGACATGTTCGGCGAAAATACAACCGGTATCTTTGCGGATGCCGATCTTATTTTTCCTTTTTCGGCATCGCTAAGCCCTGTCGTGCCTATTACTATCGCTTTTTTATATTTCTCGCAAAGCGCAAGATGCTCTATCGTGGCATGCGGAGCTGTAAATTCTACAAGGCAGTCGCACGCCTTTATAAAAGCCTCAGGGTTCTCCCCGATGTCAAACTGCCCGCTCACGGAAATCTGCGGGTCATTTTTCGCAAGCGCAAGTATGCGCTGGCCCATTTTCCCTCTACACCCACTAACACATATTTTAATCATCTTATTCTCTTTTCCCTAAGATCCTACGACCCTAGGAACCTATGACCCTTCTATATGAGTTTATAGTCCTGAAGCGCTTTTGTAAGTTTTGCAAGATTTTCGTCAGCCATTGAACACATAGGGAGCCGTAAACCGGGTTCGCACAGGCCCATAAGCCCCATTGCTGTTTTAACCGGTATCGGGTTCGTCTCTATGAACATTGCTTTTGTGATAGGAAGCAGCTTATAATGCAGCCTTACTGCCTCTTTCATGTTCCCTTTCTCAAACGCAGCTACCATGTCAGCCACATCTTTTGGAACGATGTTCGCCACAACAGAGATAATGCCTGTTCCGCCTATTGCCAGTATCGGCAGCGTAAGCGAATCATCGCCCGAGATAAGGTCGAATTTGTCCCCGCAAAGCTGTTTTATGCGCGACATCTGGTCAAGGCTGCAGTCTTTTGCCATCCGCGCCATGGTCTCCGGCTCAATGTTAACGCCGGTCCTGGACGCGATATTATAAAGGATGATCGGCATATCCGCTGCTTCTGCTATCGCTTTGAAATGTTCATACAGGCCCTTTTGCGTGGGCCTGTTATAATACGGCGATACCTGAAGCGATGCATTCGCCCCTACTTTTTTAGCGTGTTTCGTGAGCATGATCGCTTCTTTTGTGGAATTGGAACCTGTGCCCGCGATTACCGGCACTCGGCCTTTTACATATTCCACGGTCAGCTCGATAACACGATCGTGCTCCTCATAATCCAGCGTAGCGGATTCGCCGGTTGTGCCGCACGGCACAATAGCGCTGGTCCCGTTTTTGATATGGAACTCTACTAATTTTCTATACGCCGCCTCATCAACTTTATCGCCTTTGAACGGCGTAACTATCGCCACCATTGAACCCCTGAACATAATGTCCTCCCAATTTCTATCGTTTACATTCCGGGAAATTGATCCCGAGCCATTGAGTTTTTAATGTATGGCGAGGGACCCTTCATACACTACCCTTGCGCTGCCTTCAAGCCATACGTTTGATATCTTTTTGTTTTTTGAATCGAAATATACTTTTAACTCTTCCCCGCTTTTTGTCTGCACA
>JAPLLL010000106.1:0-3115 GCA_026387595.1 Candidatus Omnitrophota bacterium | reverse complement strand
CCGCGCTCATACGTGCGTATCTTTATTGCCCTGGGGTTGATCACCTGGACAAAATTCGCGTTTGTGCCTTCCGGCTGGAACTGCTTATGGTGCCTTATATTTTTGCCGACCTCTTTTACGTTTATGGTGTCCACGTTCCCGACAAAAAATACGGTGTGCGGTACGCCTGTATTTACATAATGCACCTTATAGAACTGGCTTCCTATATTAAGGTCTATATTCGCCCACAATTCTTTGGGGTCAGTGAGCCGTATCCTTACGTTATCGCCTTTTACCTCGGCCTCGATAATGCCTGCTCTGGTCTCGAATTTTACTTTTTTGTTGCAGCTGGCATAGAACAGCGCGACGCATCTTGCCCCATTACCGCACATGTTCGGCTCGGTCCCGTCAGGATTGAATATGCGCATCTTGAAATTGGCCTTTTTTGATCTTTCAAGGACGAGCAGGCCGTCCGCGCCCGCGCCGAACTTTGCTACCATTTTTGAAAATGCAATCTCTTTCATGCCAGGATCTTCGGGATGACCTCCCCTCTTGCAAGGTCCTGCTGCGATTCCCTTTCGCGTATTACATAAAATTTCTTTCCGCTTACAAGCACTTCGCACGGCCTGCGCCTGGAATTATAGTTGCTGGACATGCTGAAGCCGTATGCGCCCGCGCCCATGACAGCCAGCAAGCTGCCCTCGGCAGGCTCGATCACCCTGCGTTCGTGGGCAAAGAAATCTCCGCTCTCGCATATCGGGCCGACTATATCGAATTTCTGAACTGCTGCTTTTGTCTTTATAACCGGCGCGACTCCGTGATACGCCTCGTAAAGCGTTGGCCTTACAAAATCGTTCATGCCTGCGTCAACTATGATGAAGTTTTTCACTTTGGTTTTTTTCACGTATGTTACCCTTGTAACCAATATACCTGCGTTCCCGACNNNCGTTCCCGACTATGAACCTGCCGGGTTCAAGGATTATCTTTAGGCCGGTATTCCTTAATATGGGAACAATGGCCTTTGCGTAATCAGAAGCGGTTTGCGGTTTTTCATCGTTATAAATGATCCCCAGGCCGCCGCCTATATTAAAATATTCGATCTTCGCCCCTACTTCCCTAAGGGAGAAGATGAAATCCCTTACGCGCTGTATCGCGGCTACAAACGGCCCTGACTCAACGATCTGCGAGCCTATATGAATATGTATGCCCCGTAAGCGGATATTCGGGAATTTATTTGAATTGAGGAACAGCCACCTTGTCGCGTTCATATCCAAGCCGAATTTGTTATGCGCTTTCGCTGTTGTGATATATTTATGCGTTTTTGCCGCGATGTCCGGATTGACGCGTATCGCAACATAAGGGTTCTTATTCAGCGCGCCTGCCCTTTTATTTAAGAGCCCCAGCTCATTTATTGACTCCGCGTTAAAAAATAGTATGCCTTCTTTTAAAGCGGCGTCTATCTCCGCAGCGGTTTTACCCACGCCTGCGTATACTATTTTTCTGGGGTTGGCACCGGCAAGGCCGGCGCGGTAAAGCTCGCCGCCGGATACAATATCCAGGCCTGCGCCTTCTTTTACAACGGTCCTTAGTATCGCGATATTTGAATTCGCTTTTACGGAATAGCAGATAAGCGGCTGCAATTCTGCCAGCGCGGTTTTCAGTTTCGTATAATGGTCCGCAATAGTATTGCGGCTGTAGATATAACACGGCGTGCCCACCGCTTCCGCTATCTTGGAAACAGCCACGTCTTCGCAATATAACCTGTTATTTCTGTAATTAAAATCGTGCATTTTACCTTTTGATTGATCTTTTGGATTTGACCGAAATTAATGGGTCAAACAACTTAATTATTTCTTTCTTTATCAGTTTGTCCGAGAACTTTCTCAGTTCGTAATCATCCATGCCCTGTATTGAAACGGCGTTATTTACGGAATACGCAACAAGCTTACCAATGATTGTATGCGCGTTTTTGAACGCGACGCCTTTATCAACAAGATAATAGACCAGGTCCGTTGCATACAGTGACTCATCCTCCAGCTGGTCGGCTATTTTATCTTTGTTAAACTTAAGCGTTGCTATTAATCCCGTCATAACCTTTAATTCGCTTAAGCCCAGCTCAAACGATTCAAACAGCGGCTCCTTATCAAGCTGCATGTCCCTGTTATACGCAAGCGGCAAACCCTTCATCATTGTCAGAACACTTACAAGGTTTCCATAAAGCCTTCCCGCATATCCTCTTATCAGCTCAAGCACGTCCGGATTCTTTTTCTGTGGCATAAGTGAGCTGCCCGTGCAGAACGCATCGTCTATGGCTATAACCCCGAATTCTTTCGTAGACCATATTATCAGGTCTTCGGCCAGCCTGGACAGGTGCATGCCGATTATCGAAAGCGCACTCAGTATCTCGGCAATAAAATCTCTGTCGCTTACCGAATCAAGCGAATTAACAGCGGCATGTTCGTATTTCGACGCTTGTATAGGCGTTCCGGCCAAAGCGCCCGCGCCCATTGTAAGTTTTATGTTCGCAGCTATAAAGCCAAGCCTGTTTTTATCCCTTTTAAGCATTTCGATATAGGCGCCCAAATAATCCTTCGCGTATACAGGCTGCGCATGCTGAAGATGCGTAAAACCCGGGATAATAAGGCCCTTATATTTAACCGATAACTTATTTAAAGCCGTGATCAAAGCGCTTGCGGCCTTATCAAGTTCGTTTATCTTTTCTTTGCAATAAAGTTTCGTCGCATAAGCGACTTGTTCATTCCTGGACCTTGCTGTATGAAGTTTCAGGGCCGTCTCCCCGGCTTTCTGCATAAGAATATTCTCGATATTCGTATGTATGTCCTCGGCTGCAGGGTCGGGTTTAAACGAACCATTCTCAACGCTTCTATAAATAACACTAAGCCCGGCGCTTAGTTTTGCCGCTTCTTTTGCGCTAAGGTACCCGGCCTTTTTAAGGACTTTAACATGCGCTAGCGAGCCAAGCACATCATACTTAGCCAGCTTATGATCATATTGGATAGATTTAGTAAATTCTTCTACAAGCGGGTTCGTCTTTTTACTAAATCTCCCACCCCATAATTTCTCAGTCATGTGTGCTCCTTAACTTTACACTTTACACATTACACTTTACACTATT
>JAPLLL010000018.1 GCA_026387595.1 Candidatus Omnitrophota bacterium | reverse complement strand
GCGGGCGTTGAAATGGTAATGCCCGGAGACAACGTATCCGTTGAAATAGAGCTCATCATGCCCATAGCTATGGATAAGGAACTCAGGTTCGCCATAAGAGAAGGCGGCCATACCGTAGGGGCAGGCGTAGTAAGCGAGATACTGGGGTAAAGTGACAGACACTTGCAAGGGGCTTATATGGTTGGGTAGCGTCAGTCACTTTCAAGTTATGGTCGAGATGAGATATGCGTGAATTAATAACGTTTGAATGTCCGCAGTGCAAGAACAGGACCCACACATCCTGGAAGAATAAAAAGAAGACACCGGACAGGCTGGAATTGAGCAAATACTGTAAATTTTGCAAAAAGCACACAGCGCACAAGGAGATTAAGTAACATCCCTCGTTCCAGAAATGAAAGATTAGGGGAACTCGGGATAATTTTTGAAAACAAAAATTAGGAGCGTCGGTTAATGGTAAACCAACGGTCTCCAAAACCGTTACTGCGGGTTCGATTCCTGCCGCTCCTGGGGCATAAATGATAGCGAAGATAAAAAAGTTCCTGAACGAAGTTATAATTGAACTGAAGAAGGTCGCGTGGTCCACCAGGACCGAGCTAATGGGTGCAACCGCATCGGTGTTTGTTCTTGTAATAATACTTGCGGTCTTTATCGGCTTTTGCGATATCGTTCTTTCAAAAATTATCGACCTCGTGATCAGGTACTCGCTGTAAGCCGAGGAAAAGGTAAAGACGCACATTGAAGGCAAGGTGAAGTTGTCGCCGGTCAAGGACCAGATCGGTTCTATCATGGTCCCGACCGAGATGGTTTCAGAGGTAAAGGCCGGCAAGAAGCGGATTACCCAGAGAAAGTTCTTTCCCGGATACATTCTCGTTCAGATGGATCTGACGGACGAGAGCTGGTATCTCATAAGAAATACCCCAGGCGTTACAGGTTTTATCGGTTCCGGCACCAGGCCTGTCCCGATAGCTGACCAGGAAGTGGACGCTATCCTGAAACAGAGCACGGAGCGCCAGGAAAAGCCGATACCCAAGACAATCTTCGATAAAGGCGAATCCGTAAGGGTAAACGACGGCCCCTTTGTGAATTTTACCGGGGTCATTGACGAAGTTTTCCCGGCAAAACAGCATGTAAAGGTCTCAATATCGGTTTTCGGACGCTCAACCCCGGTTGAGCTTGAATATTGGCAAGTTGAAAAATTATAATTCTACTCCGCGCTACGAGATGTTAGCACGGGTAAGCGCTTCGTAGGAATTTCTGCGAAGCCTCACCATTGGAAACGAGTAGAAAGGCGAAGCAGAAAAAATGGCAAAAAAAGTAACCGCAACCATCAAATTATACTGCGCCGCTGGCCAGGCAAACCCCGCGCCGCCGGTAGGCCCTGCCCTGGGCCAGCACGGATTGAATATCATGGAATTCTGCAAGAAATACAATGAACAGACAAAGGGCAAGGAAGTGCTGATACTGCCGTTAGTCATCACCTCATACGAAGACAAATCGTTTACATTTATCATAAAGACCCCGCCGTGTTCGGTCCTTTTGAAAAGGGCGGCGGGCATAGCCAAGGCAAGCGGCGTTCCGAACAAGGAAAAAGTCGGAAAAGTCACCAAGCAACAGGTAAAAGAGATCGCCCAGATAAAGATAAAGGACCTGAATACAAAAGACATAGAGACCGCGATGAGGATCGTGGAAGGCACTGCCCGAAGCATGGGCATAGATGTAACGGACTAGGGTATAAAAAATGGCAAAAGAAAAACAACTTAATAAACGGATGAAGGAGACGGCGAAACTGGTGGACAAGGCAAAGCGCTACAGCCTGGAAGAGGCCATTGCCGTTTTAAAGAAGGTCCCGCATCCTAAATTTGACGAAACAGTTGACCTTTGAACTGGTTGAAAAGGTTGCGGGCGGCTGGTGTGATTTTGACGTTGCGGTAGCAACGCCTGAGATGATGAGGGACATGGGCCGCCTGGGAAAGATCCTTGGGCCCAGAGGCCTCATGCCAAATCCCAAGACAGGGACCGTTACGGAAGATGTTGTAAAGGCCAGAAAAGAGATAAAGGCGGGCAGGGTGGAGTTCAGAATGGATAAGCAGTCGAACATCCACGTCCCCATAGGAAAGATCTCATTCGAGGAAAAGGCCATCAGGGAAAACGCGCTCGGCCTTATCAGCTCGGTCATTGCGTCAAAACCGCAGGGCACAAAGGGCGACTTTTTAAGGAGCATAGCGATCTCCAGCACAATGGGCCCGGGAATGAAGCTGGACCTTAAGTTGGTCAGGGCAAAGGAATAATAAAATGGCAAAATTCGGACGGGTTTGCAAGGAATACATGATAAAGGAGCTCACGGCCAAGATAAAGGGCTCACCGAATATGTTCGTGGCTGATTTTATAAACATGAGCGCCTCTGACCTTGAGAAACTCAGGCAGAAGCTGAGACTCTGCAAGGCCTCTTATATAGTGGTAAAGAACAGCCTTTGCAAGCTTGCCCTTAAGAATGCGGGCGCAGAGCCCCTTACCCCGTTCGTGGAGGGCAGCATCGGCCTTGTCCTGGGCGGGACAGACCCGATCGCGATCTCAAAGGCGCTTTTATCGGTCTCAAAAGACCTGAATAAATTGCATGTAAAAGGCGCGGTCCTGGACGGAAAACTGGTCCAGCCGTCCCAGATAAAGGAAATATCGCTTCTTCCGCCCCGTGAGGTACTGCTCGCAAGGGCGTTCGGCGGGATGAAGGCGCCTGTAACCGGTTTTGTAAACGTGCTGCACGGCACATTAAGCAAATTCGCATACGCGATAAATGAAATTAAAAATAAGAGAGAGGGAGGAGCAAGTTAACATGGCAGAGGAGAAAAAAGAAGCAGTGGAATTATCAAAAAAGGCTCAGGAGGTCCTGGATACGGTCGAGAAATTGACCGTGCTGGAACTCGCTAATCTCGTAAAGGCCCTTGAGGAGAAGTTCGGCGTAACCGCCAGCGCTCCGATGGGTGTTGTCGCGGCAGGCCCGATGGCGGGAGCCGGGACAGCAGCCGCACCTGCCGAGGAAAAGACCACCTTCACTGTAGTGCTGACAAATGCCGGCGCGCAGAAGATCCAGGTCATAAAAGAGATCAGGCAGCTTACAACGCTTGGCCTCAAAGAAGCAAAGGACCTGGTCGAGGCAGCGCCCAAGACAGTGAAAGAGGGCATTTCCAAGGAAGAGGCCGACAAGATGAAGGCCCAGCTTGAAGCAGTAGGCGCAAAAGCCGAGATTAAATAAAGCCAAATAGATGATCAAACGAAAAAACTTCGCAAGATTAAAAGAGGTGTTTGAACTTCCGCCTTTGCTGGATATCCAAACATTGTCCTACAAGGATTTTTTGCAGATGGATGTCCCGAAGACGAAGCGCGAAGACCTCGGCCTTGAGGCTGTATTTAAAGAAGTATTCCCCATAGAGAACTATGACGGGACATACAAGCTTGAATACATAAACTATATCCTGGGTAAGGCCAAGTATAGCGCCCCTGATTGCCGCAAGCGCGCCCTGACATACGCGGCGCCGCTGAAGGTAAAGATCAGGCTGCGCACGCCGAAAGAGAGCCGGGAGCAGGAGGTATATTTCTGCGACCTGCCGCTCATGACCGAGACAGGCACCTTTGTCATAAACGGGGATGAACGCGTTGTCGTGAGTCAGCTGCACCGCTCGCCGGGTATTTCTTTTGAAGAGACCATACATCCGAACGGCAAACGGCTTTACTCGG